>NZ_JBTLRF010000001.1:816986-1083488 GCF_054482575.1 Roseivivax sp. CAU 1753
CCCCCCCCCCCCCCCCCCCCCGCCGGGGGGCTCTGCCCCCCGGACCCCCCGGAGTATTTCTGGTCCGATCGTGAGGGGAACGGGACTAGTCTTGCGCGCCGGGCGCGGGCCATCTGTCGGCGAGAGCGGCGATCACAGCCCTGTCGGCGTCACAAAGCGCGCCTTCGGCCCCGGGGCGGAAGCGGGCACGGAACGCCGCAAGGAGCGCCGCCTCCTGGCCTTCGGTCCAGTGATAGCCAAAGGCGCGCGCCGCCGTGTAAAAATCCCCGGGCGCTTCCGGTTCAGGCCAGACCGACAGGTCGCGGATCGCAAGACGCCGCCAGTCGAACCGGGGACCCGGGTCGATCTTGCGGCCCACCGCCATGTCGGAATGACCGATCACCGCCTCGGGCGGGATGGTCCAGCGCGCCATGATCCCCGGCAGGAGCGACTCCAGCGTCGCCATCTGCGGTTCGGGAAAGGGCTGCGCGCCGGTATTGGCCAACTCGATCCCGATGGAGCGCGAATTCATGTCGGTGATGCCGCGCCACGCCCCTGCCCCCGCATGCCAGGCGCGCTGCGCCTCGTCGACAAGGTGCCAGAGCCGCCCGTCCTCGGCGATGAGGTAATGCGCAGACACCTCGGCTTCGGGCAGGCACAGCCGTTTGACCGCCGCCTCGGCGCTGGTCATCGCGGTATAGTGCAGGACGATATGGTCGGGCCGCGCGCCGTCCCGCCGCGGCCCGCAATTGGGCGATGCCGGATCGCAGCGGATCAGCCGCGCACCGACCGGAAGACCGACGGGTTCCAGCGGCAGGCAAAGCCGTCGCCGTCCGCATCGAGCCCTTCGCGGTCCTTCTCGGGGCCGCCCGCGGCCAGGAACGCCTCTTGCGCCAGATCGTCCGACGCATAACGGCTGCAGTTGCGCAGTTCCTTCTCCTTCGACGCGAAGGTGCCACGCCGATAGAGCGGCTGACCCACCGCGTTTGTCGTCTGCAGGGCATAGGCCACGATGTTCGGCCCCTCGTTGCCCTGACGCTGGGGCACGGCACCGGGCTGGACCAACTGGTACTGCGCGCGGTTCTGGGCGATCAGCTGCGCATCCTGCGCGATGGACCGTTCGTCCGAGACGGCACCGAAGTCCTGTTCACCCGAGATCCCGGCAGAGTTGGAAACGACCTGCGGCGCGGGATTGGACGGCGAGGCCTCGACCGGCGCCTGGCCGGAATTGGTGTTCTCGGACAGGGCACGCGCGGCCATGTCGGCAACGTCGTTCCCGCCGCTGCCCAGGGGCGCGCTGTCCACCGATGCCGGGGGCTGGATCGTGGTGCCCTGCAACTGGGCATCGACCGCGGCACGGCGGTTGTCGTCGTAATTGTCGAAGCCCACGCCCGCAGCACTGTCCGGGATCCCGGATGTGCAGGCCGCCAGGGCCAGAAGCGTTGCCGAAGTAAGGATCAGGACCCGCATGGTTCGCATCTCTCCTAGAACTGTGACCGGCGCGTTACCACCATTTCGCAGGCTTGCCCACAAAACCCGCCGCCTGTTCGAGCGCGTAGGCGGTATTCAGCAGATCGCCTTCTTCCCAGGGCCGCCCGATCAGCTGCAATCCCAGCGGCAAACCCTGCGCGTTGACGCCCACCGGAACAGAGATACCCGGAAGCCCCGCAAGATTCACCGTCACCGTGAACACATCATTGAGATACATCTTGACCGGATCGGCATCTTCCATCTGCCCCAGCGGGAAGGCGGCCGAGGGCGTCGCGGGCGTGAGGATCGCATCGACACCCTGGTCGAAGGCCTGCTCGAAATCCTGCTTGATCAGGGTCCGGACCTTGCGCGCGCGGTTGTAATAGGCGTCGTAGAACCCCGCCGACAGCACGTAGGTGCCGACCATGACCCGGCGCTGGACCTCGGCGCCGAAGCCTTCGGCGCGGGTCTTTTCGTACATCTCGGTGATGCCGTCGCCCTGTGCCAGCCTGGCCCGGTGGCCATAGCGCACACCGTCGTAGCGCGCGAGGTTCGAGGACGCCTCGGCAGGCGCGATGACGTAATAGGTGGGCAGCGCGTATTTGGTATGCGGCAGAGAGATGTCGACGATCTTCGCGCCCGCATCCGCCAGCATCGCGGCCCCGTTTGACCAGAGCGCCTCGATCTCGTCGGGCATGCCGTCCATCCGGTATTCGCGCGGAATGCCGATGGTCTTGCCCTTGATGTCACCGGTCAGCATCGCCTCGAAATCCGGCACCGGCAGATCCGCCGAGGTCGAATCCTTGGGGTCGTGCCCGCACATCGCCTCGAGCATGATGGCGCAGTCGCGCACGTCCTTGGCCATCGGCCCCGCCTGGTCGAGCGACGAGGCAAAGGCCACGATGCCCCAGCGCGAACAGCGTCCGTAGGTGGGCTTGAGCCCGGTAATGCCGGTGAAGGCGGCGGGCTGGCGGATCGAGCCGCCGGTGTCGGTGCCGGTCGCCCCCAGGCACAGATCGGCGGCCACGGCGGCGGCGGACCCGCCCGACGAGCCACCGGGGGTCAGGTCCTGATCGCCCGCGCGCCAGGGATTGACGGTATTGCCGTAAACCGATGTCTCGTTCGACGATCCCATGGCGAACTCGTCCATGTTGAGCTTGCCCAGCATGACCGCGCCCGCATCGAAGAGCTTGCCCGACACGGTGGATTCGTATTCCGGCAGGAACCCTTCGAGGATGCGGCTCGCCGCCTGGCTCGGCACGCCCTTGGTGCAGAACAGATCCTTGATGCCCAAGGGGATCCCGGTCAGCGCCTGCGCCTCGCCCGCCTTGATCCGCGCATCCGCCGCCCGGGCCATGTCGCGGGCCAGATCGGGCGTCTTGTGCACGAAGGCGCCCAGCGCATCGGCCCCGTCGATGGCCGCAAGGCAGGCGTCGGTCAGCTCAAGGCTGGTCACATCGCCCCTGGCAAGGGCATCGCGCGCCTCGGCGATCTTAAACTTCGACAAGTCCGACATCACTCGACCACCTTCGGCACCGCAAAGAACCCCTCGCGCGCATCGGGCGCGTTCGACAACACCTTGTCCTGCTGATGCCCGTCGGTCACTTCGTCCGCGCGCCGCTTGAGCCGCATCGGCGTGACCGACACCATCGGTTCAACGCCGTCGACGTCAACCTCGGCCAACTGCTCGATAAAACCGAGGATCGTGTTGAATTCCTGCGCCAATTCGGGAAGGTGCGCATCCTCCACCCGGATCCGGGCGAGCTTTGCCACATGTGCTGCGGTGCGTTCGTCGATCGACATCTGTTGCGACCTCTTCTGATGGTCCGTCCTGATTGAGCCTGCGTTTATCGCCCTCGCCGCCGCCCCGCAAGCCAACCCCGGGCGGCAAGGTTGTGCAATCGGCAAAACCCGCGCCGCGATCCCGGGCGCAGCCACGCAAGCCGCCCCCCTTCATCTTTCCCTTAAACGCCGGAGAGCGCGAGAGGCTGGCCTCTCGCACGGGGGGCGGACGGGCTCTGCCCGGCCCGCGACCCGTTGCCCTCGCCTCGCGCGCCGCCCGTGCTACACTGAAATCCCCGCGCTACACTGAAACCAATGCCAAACACACGGAGCTTCACGCGATGAAACTGACCTTCCTCGGCCATGCCTCGTTCCGCATCGAAGCGGCGGACGCGGTGATCCTGCTTGATCCATGGCTTGCCGGAAACCCGGTCTTTCCCGACGCACGCCGCGCCGAGGCCCTGGAGGGCGTCACCCATATCCTGCTGACCCACGCGCATTTCGACCATGCCGACGAAGTCCTCGAGATCGCGCGCGAAGCGTCGGTGCCGGTGGCCGCCATCGCGGACCTTGCGACCTACCTCGGCGATCAGGGCCTTGAGACGATCGGCTTCAACAAGGGCGGCACCATCGATTTGGGCGGCGCACGGATCACCATGGTGCACGCCACCCATTCCTCGACATTCAAGACCGATGCGGGCCCGGTGGCGGCGGGCAGCGAATGCGGCTTCATGATCGCGGCGGACGGCCACACGCTCTATGTCTCGGGCGACACCGATGTCATGGCCGACATGAAGATCTTCAACGACCTGCACGCCCCGGACGCGGCCATCCTCTGCGCGGGCGGGCACTTCACCATGGACATGGAACGCGCGGCCTATGCGGCCCGGACGTTCTTCGACTTCAAGATGGTGATTCCCTGCCACTACAAGACCTTTCCCCTGCTCGAGCAATCCGCCGAGGCACTCAGGGCGGGTTTGCCCGACACCCGTGTCATCGAACCCGAGGTTCTGGTGCCGATCGAACTCTGATTGGTCGCGAAACCCGCAGGAGGGCTTTCCCGGCCCGCCCTCCTTCCGCTACCCTGCCCGTCAAACGGCAAGACGAGAGCAGATGGCAAAAAAGACCCCCCCGCCGAAGCGGATCAACGTCCTGATCGTCGGTCAGGACGGGCGGCTCGGCTATGAGGCCGCGCTTTTCGCGCTGTCGCTTCGCGCCACCACCCCGGATGACCGGTTCCGCCTTTTCATCGCCGAGCCGCAGCCCGGTCCGCTCTGGGATCACGACCCGCGCATCGCGGACCCCGAACTGCGCGCGCTGCTCGAGGATCAGGGCGCAACCCTGCTGCCCTTCGACAGCGTGCATTTCGGCCAGCGTTATCCCTACGGCAACAAGATCGAGGCGCTTTTCGCCCTGCCCCCGGACGAACCGTTCATCTTTTTCGACACCGACACGCTGATCACCGGCGATCTGGGCGCGGTGCCGTTCGACTTCGCCCGGCCCTCGGCGTCCTTGCGGCGCGAAGGCACCTGGCCCGTGATCGAGCTGTACGGCCCGGGCTACACCGCGATCTGGAAAAGCCTTTACAACCGCTTCGGTCTCGATTTCGAAAGCTCGCTCGATCTGTCGCAACCGGACGAATACTGGCGGCGCTACCTCTATTTCAACGCGGGCTATTTCTACTACGAGGCCGCCCGACCCTTTGCCGAACGCTTTCTCGACACCGCGCGCACGATCCGCGACGACGCCCCGCGCGAACTGGTCTGCCAGAGCCTCGATCCCTGGCTCGACCAGGTCGCCCTGCCGCTGGTCATTCACGGCCTCGGCGGTGGGCGCGACAGCCTGCCCGCAGGCTGGCTTGATGGCCAGACGTCCTGCCATTACCGGATGCTGCCGCTGCTTTATGCGCGCGAATCGGATCGCGTGATCGACACGCTTCATGCGATCACCGCCCCGAACCGCGTCAAGAAGGTGCTCAAGGGCCATGAGCCGATCAAGCGCATGGTCTACCAGGGCCGCGGCGCCAAGGTGCGCGCGCTGTTCGACCGGGACGACCTGCCGCGCAAGGAACAGGCGATCCGCAACCGCATCAAGCGCAACGGCTTCTGGATGCGCTAGACCTTGCCGCGCGGGCGGATCAGCCAGGCACCAGATCGTAATGCGTGATCCGGCGCGTTTCGACCAGCGCCGACTCTGCGGCGTCGATATGCGGCGTGTCGATATCGTCCCCGACAAATGCCCTGAGCACGTCGAGATCGCGCCAGATCATCACGAAGCAAAAATCGCGCGGGCTGTCCGGGCGCGCGGCCCCCGGCAAAACCTCGACAATGCCATCGGTGGATTTCATCAACGGTATCGCCGTGTCATGGAAAAAGCGCGCGAAGGCGTCCTCTTTTCCCGGTCGCGTACGAACTTGAAAGACGCGCATGATCATGGGGCCGACCTTTCCTCAGGGTGCGGTTCGTTGCGCGCATGAGACCCTCAATGCGCCCAGCATAGCACAAGGTCCGCCATGCGTCGCGCCGCAGGTTCCGCATGCTACCTATTCCATGCGGCGGGATCATCCCGTAGCGTGCCGCTCGACCGACAAACGCGAGGGACCCCCATGACCGACCAACCGCAATACGGCTTCGACACGCTGCTGATCCATGCCGGCTGCCGCCCCGATCCGACAACCGGCGCGCGCCAGACGCCGATCTACCAGACCACCGGCTACGTGTTCCGCGATGCCGACCACGCCGCGGCGCTTTTCAACCTTCAGGAAGTGGGCTTCATCTACTCGCGCCTGACCAACCCGACCGTGGCGGTGCTGCAGGAAAAGATGGCGATGCTCGAAGGCGGCGTCGGCGCGGTCTGCTGTTCCTCGGGACACGCGGCCCAGATCATGGCGCTGTTCCCGCTGATGGGCCCGGGCCTGAATATTGTCGTGTCGACACGGCTTTACGGCGGCTCGATCACGCAGTTCAGCCAGACCATCAAGCGCTTCGGCTGGTCCGCGACCTTCGTTGATTTCGACGACACCGACGCCATCGCCGCCGCCATCGACGACGACACCCGCGCGATCTTCTGCGAATCGATTGCCAATCCCGGCGGCTACATCACCGACCTCGACGCGATCGCCAAGATCGCCGACAGCGCGGGACTGCCGCTGATCGTCGACAACACCTCCGCCACGCCCTTCCTGTGCAAACCCATCGAGCATGGCGCGACGCTGGTGGTGCATTCGATGACCAAGTACCTGACCGGCAACGGCACCGTCACCGGCGGCGTGGTGGTCGATTCGGGCACCTTCGACTGGTCCGCCTCGGACAAGTTCCCCTCGCTCTCGGCCCCCGAGCCCGCCTATCACGGCCTCAAGTTCCACGAGACGTTCGGATCGCTGGCTTTCACTTTCCACGGCATCGCCATCGGCCTGCGCGACCTTGGCATGACGCTGAATCCGCAAGCCGCGCATTACACGCTGATGGGGATCGAGACGCTGTCCCTGCGCATGAAGAAACACGTCGAGAACGCCGAAACCGTGGCGGCCTGGCTCGAAAAACATGACGCGGTCGAGGCCGTCACCTATGCGGGCCTGCCCTCGTCGCCCTATCACGACCGGGTCGAACGCATCTGTCCCAGGGGCGCGGGTGGCCTCTTCACCGTGGCGCTCAAGGGCGGCTACGATGCCTGCATCAGGTTCGTCGATGCGCTTGAATTGTTCAGCCATGTGGCCAATCTCGGCGATACCCGCAGCCTGGTGATCCATTCGGCCTCGACCACCCACCGCCAGCTTTCCGAAGCGCAGCAGACAGCCGCCGGGGCCGCGCCGAACGTGGTGCGCATCTCGATCGGGATCGAGGATGCCGACGATCTGATCCGCGACCTCGACCAGGCCCTGGCCAAGGCCGGCGGCTGACGCGGCGCAACACCCCCGGGGGCGGCGGCACGACGCGCCGCTGCCCCTCGCGCACCTTGGGTCAAAGGCGCGTCGAACCCCGCTTCATCTTTCCCGCAAAACGCCCGCCGGAGGCAACCGGAGCCGGTGCCCGGCACCGGCGACACGACATGCGCGGGCGCGCTGGCGCGCCCGCCCCGCCGGATCAAAAGGCCAGGATCACGCCACCGAGGCGTTGAAGATCTTTTCGATGTTCGACCCCAGTGCCGCGGTGAACTCCGCATCCGACTGGCCCTTCGACAGACCTTCGGTCAGTGCCCGGCTGAAGCTGGCGACCATCTTTGGGTTTTTCGCCAGCTTTTCGCAGGCCTCATCCGTCGAATACCCGCCCGACAGGGCCACGACCCGCAGCACCCGGGGGTGATCGGCGACCGGATTGTACAAACCCGGCTCCGACGGGATCGTCAGCTTCAGCATCACGTCCTGGCCGTCTTCCAGCGTATCGAGATGCGCGAGGATGGCGTCGCGCAGCAACTCTTCGGCCTCGGACTTGGTCTCGGAATGGATGTTCACTTCCGGTTCCATGATCGGCACCAGCCCCGCCGCGATCACCTGCCGCGCGATGTCGAATTGCTGGGCGACATTGGCCTCGATGCCCGCCGCGTTCGCCGACTGGATCACCGATCGCGCCTTGGTGCCGAAGATGCCCCGGCCCGCCGCCTCTTGCAGAAGCGCGTCGAGCCCGGGCATCGGCTTCATCAGCTGCACGCCATCGGCCTCGTCCTCGAGCCCCTTGTCGATCTTGAGGAACGGCACGATGCCGCGGTCCTGCCAGAGCGCGTCCGCCGTGGGCGTGCCCTCGACCTCGCCGCGCATGGTCTTCTCGAACAGGATCGCGCCCAGGATCGACCTGGACGAAAACGGTTCCGCGGTGATGATCCGCGACCGCATCTGGTGAATCTCCGCGAACATCGCCTCGTCGCCGTCATAGGCACTTTCGTCGACACCATAGAGCCGCAGCGCCTTCGGCGTCGAGCCACCGGATTGATCCAGCGCCGCGATAAAGCCCTGCCCCTCGGCGATCCTGCGTTTCTGGGCTGCAAAGATATCTGGGTTCGGGGCCATGCGCGTCATCCTTCCGGGGCTTGAAAACTGCGCCTCTCATACGACAACGGCAGGCGCATGGATAGATGGATGGCGTCGGCGTTAGCGCTAAGTTTAGCGCTAACTGACTGATTTTACGTCCTCTCGGGCGTCCCTGCGCGTCAGGGACAGGTGAATCCCGTCGCGGGCCCGCACCGTCAGATGCGCCACCGGATCGGGGATCTTGCCCGGCACCGGCGCGATCCGGTAGGCCCGCGCGATCATCGACAGCAGCAAGGGACCCTCGACCATCGCAAAGCCCGCCCCGGTGCAGACCCTCGGGCCTGCCGAGAACGGAATATAGGCGTCGCGGGCGCAGGTCCTGCCATTCTCGGTGACCCAGCGGGCGGGATCGAATGCGTCCGGCCTGTCCCACAACCGCGTGTGACGATGCAGATGCCACGGGCTCAACACCAGTTGCGATCCGGGTGGAACGGCGCGGTCGCGAAACCGTTCGGGGCAGGTATTCTCACGGACCATCATCGGGACCGGCGGATAGAGCCTGAGCGTCTCCCGGAACACATCGCGGCTGACACGCAGCTTGCTCATGTCCGAAAAATCGCCGGTCAGCACCTGCGCCTCCTCGGCCAGACGGTCCTGCCATTCGGGATGGGTCGCCAGCAGGTAAAGCGCCCAGGCCAGCGCCGAGGCCGAGGTCTCGTGCCCGGCAAGAAAGAAGATCGCAACCTGGTCGACCATTTCTTCGGCGGTGAAGGTCTCTCCGGTCTGGGGATCGCGCGTGGTCATGATCTTGGTCGCCAGATCGTCGGGCGCGGTTCCCGCCGCGATCTCGGCCATGCGCCGCTCGGTCAACTGCCGGATCAGATCCCGGATACGACGCGCGGCGGCCCTGGTATCCTTGCGGAAGAACCGCGGCATCCAGCGTGGCAGGGGCACGAAGGCCGCGATATTGAGGATCGGCTGGCTGCGCTGGTAGGCGCGGAATTCGTGGAACACCGCCTGCGCGGTCTCGTTCTCGATCGGGATCGAAAAAAGCGTGCGAAAGATCACGTCGGCTGCCGCATGGCTGGTCTCGGCCTCGACCTCGATGGGGGTGCCCGGCTGCGCACCCAGCCGCGCCACGGCCATTTCGCCCGCGGCCCACATGGCAGACCAGGTGTCGCGCAGACGCCCGCCCTCGAAGGCCGGATCGATGATCCGGCGCTGGCGTTCCCAGGTGTCCCCGTTGGTCAGGAACACGCTGTTGCCCAACAACGGTCGCAACCCTTCGCTGACCCGCCCCGATTTCGGAAAATCGCGGGGGCGCTCCTTCAGGACGGTCTTCACGAGGTCGGGCTGGTTCAGCAGGTAGGACCGGAAAAACGGCGTGCGAAACTCGGCCATCCACGCGCGGTAAAGCCGGGCCGGCTGTGCCGACAGGATGTCCTCGCGAAAGAGCTTCGCATAGCGCCAGAGCGATACCCGGTCGGGCCGGGCGCGGGGCTTGGGCGGTGTCATGCCGCCATGGAGGTGTATTTCGACACCGCAACGTCGATCCGGCTGGCCGAGGGCGGACGGTCGGCGTAGCGCGCGGCCAGCGCCACCGGACCGGCGGTGATCTGGAAGTAGTCGTAGTCGCGCGGACGGTCGAAGGCGCAGAGATACTGGAAATGCAGGCGGAAGAACCGCCAGCGCAGCTCTTGCCAGCGTTCGGGGCTGAGCGAGCGGGTGAATTGCGCCGAGAAGACCAGCGGCCAGCGCTTGCCCTCGGGCGCGACGCCCGACACCGCGACCGGATCGCAAAGCGCGAAGGCGCAGCCATCGCCGGGGGCGGTGACATCGACCCAGACCAGCTCGTCACGGGTGGAAAGATAGTGCAGGTCGGCGCGGATCCGGTCGGCCCGGGGCAGGAAGGACACCATCGGCACCACCTGGCCCAGCGACAGAAACGCAAGACGTGGACCGTTCGCGGGAACCCGCTTTGCACGGATGAGGTCCGCAAGGATCGACACCCCCAGATGCGCCCCCGAGGAATGCCCGACCACCAGCACCTCGTCGACATCCGACGTCAGCGCCTCGGCGATGCGGTCGGCGAAGTCGGCCAGCCGGGCTTCCAGTTCGGGCGGATGGGCGCCCTGATGGCGGGCCGAATAGGAATAGTCGTGCATGAGGTAATACGCAAAGAACTTACCGTCTTTCGCCTTGAACCACCGCAGAATTGCAAGACCCAGTGCCGCGCCGCCCAACCCGCCCAAGGTGCGGGCGAAAAGGTCCGGCAACGGACCGATGAGCTGCACCCCGCGATAGACGCCCCACATCGCCAGAAGCGCAACCAGGGCCTGAACCAGCAACATGCCGATCGGATAGAGCGCGGCGATCACCGGCCCCTTGCGCAGCCGCATCAGCCGCCAGAGCGCGCCCGAGCCGATATAGACCCAGGCGGTGCGCGCGAGGCTCAGATAGGTCGCCGGGATCGACGTCGACATGGACCCTCGGACGATATCGGACCAGACCAGCACCTCGACATCGGCGCTGGCCGATTGCCCGTCGATCACACTGTCCACATGCCAGCCGTAGGGGCCCTTGGTGGTCTTCGGCCTGAGGGTAATCTCATAGCCCGAAATCTTCGCCTGCGCGGTGCCCTCCTTGCGATAGAGCTCGCGGTAGCGGCGCGGGTGAATGGGATCGTAGCCCGGAATATAGAACACCCGGCGGCGTGCCACCTGCCCCTGATCCTTGCCCATGCCATCGTCCTCCACATCGCGTGTGGGTGCGAAGATACCCTGCCTTCGCGGCGCGTTTAAGGCGAGAGATGCACAATTCGGCGGACCGGCGCGCGCGGCGACCGATCCGGTCACCCCAGCGCGGCGAGGGCCGGGAATGTCTCGAGCAACCAGAACGACAGCGCGGTGAACGCACCGGTGACCAGCGCCAGCCCGACGGCCACCAGCATCGCGCCCATGACCTTCTCGATCAGCGCCATATGCCGCTTGATCCGGTTCATCAACCCCATGGCGCGGGTCAGAAAGAGCGCCGCCACCAGGAACGGAACGCCCAGCCCGGCGGCATAGACCGCCAACAGGAGCGCGCCGCGCGTGGCGCTGGATTCAGAGGCCGCAAGCGACAGGATCGCGCCCAGTTGCGGGCCGATGCAGGGCGTCCACCCGAAGGCGAAGGCAAGCCCCAGAACATAGGCGCCAAAGGCCGAGCCGCCCGCATCGCCCGCGTCGATCCGCGCCTCGCGATCAAGGAACGGGATGCGGAACACCCCCAGGAAGTGCAGCCCGAAGACGATCACCACCACACCCGAAATCCGCGCCAGCATCACCTGGTTCTGCAGAAAGAGCGACCCCAGCCAGGACGCCGTGAAGCCCAGCAGGACAAAGACGGTCGACAGCCCCAGGACGAAGAACAGCGCCGCCATTCCCGCCCGCGCCCGCGCCGAGCCGCCGCCCTGCATCTCGCTGACGCTGACCCCTGACATATAGGCCAGGTAAGGCGGCACGATGGGCAGCACGCAGGGGCTGAGGAAGGACAGGCCACCGGCGATCAGCGCCACGACCATGGCGGGCAGCAGGCTGGCATCGATGATCTCAATTCCGAACATGGGCCAAGTCCTATGGCATGCGACAGGCGGCGTCACGCCCCCGCGGCTCACATGCCCGTGGCCGCTCTGAAACATCGTCTTGCACCGCGCCGGGCGGGCCCCGGACCGGGGCGACCGCCGCGCGCGGGGCACGGTCGCGGGCGAGATCCGGATCGACTGGACAGCGGCGCGTGCCTTGCCTATCTCGACGGGCATGACCCATGATCTCGACGCCCGGGGGCTGCTCTGCCCGCTGCCCGTACTGAAAACCCGCAAGCGCCTGTCGGCCCTGTCCGCGGGCGAGCGCATCGCCGTGATCACCGATGATCCCGCCGCGGTCGTGGACATGCCGCATTACTGCCAACAAAGCGGGCACCGGCTGGTCGAAAGCCGCGCCGACGGTGACGCGATGGTCTGGGTGATCGAAAAGGCCTGAGCGGTCGGCAACAACCGGGCATGGGCCGCATCAGGGCCGTCCGGTGCGCCGAGAGGGGCTGCCCGTCGATCCGTTTGACCCCATGTTCATTCAGAGATCATGCGGTTCGTCGGGCGCGGGATGTCAGGAACATTCCGCGCCCGATTTGGTCAGCGACCGAGGTTCCACCAACCGCGCTTTTTCGGTTTGTCGGCTTCTTCATCGGCGAAATCCGCGCCGTCCACCGTCTCGAGCGGGCGCACCTCGTCAACCGCGATCGCGGTTTCCTCGGGTGCCGGTGCGGGGGCGGCCTGCCCGGTTTCAGCGGCTGCGGGCTCGGGTTCGGCCGGGGTTTCGGCGATCTTTTCGTCGACGGCGACAGGTTCCGGCTGCGGCTCGGGTGCCGCTTCGGGCGCGGCGACAGCCTCGGCCTCGTTCTCAGCCACCGGCTCCGATGCGGCGCTGGCATCCAGAGCCTCTTCCGCCAGTTCCGGTTCCGCCTTCTTGCGGCGCGGTGCCCGACGGCGCGACTTCGGCTTGTCCTCTGTCGCCTCGGGCGCGGGCGCGGGCGCGTCGGCATCCGACGGCGCAACCGTCGCATCCTCGGCTCCGGCCCCGGCCTCGGCCTCAGTCTCTAGCCCCGCGTCAGCGTCGGCCGTCGGCTTCTTGCGACTGCGCGTGCGGGTGCGTTTGGGCTTGTCGGCGGGCGCGTCCGCCGCGTCCGCGTCCGTCGCGTCGGCACCTTGTTCCGGCGACCCGGTGTCGTCGTCAGAGGCTTCGGCGTCGCCGTTGCCCTGCGCGTCCTGTCCGTCACCGTTGCCGTTCTTCTTGCTCCGCCGGCGCCGACGACGGCGTTTCTTGGGCTTCTGATCATCCTCGTCCGCGCTGGCGTCGGCTTCGGACGATGCCTCGGACCGATCGGACGCCGCTTCGGCCTCTGCCTCGGCGTCGGCCAATGCCTCGGCTTCGGCGGCCGCCGCTGCGTCGTCCGCGTCGATGGCATCCATGATCGAGGTATCGACCGACACCACCGGTGCCGTCGCCTCGGGGACGATGCGCGAGGAGGTCTTGAACTTCTCGATCGAGAAATCGGGCGATACCAGTGTCGGATCGCCTTCGACCTGCACCGCCATCCCGTAGCGTTGCTCGATCTGGGCGATATGTTCGCGCTTCTGGTTCATCAGGTAGTTGGCGACCACGACCGGGGCCTTGACGCAGACCTCCTTGGAGCGACGGCGCGTGCCCTCTTCCTCGATCTGGCGCAGGATCTGCAGCGCCATGTTGTCGTCCGACCGGATCAGGCCGGTGCCGTGGCAGGCCGGGCAAGGCTGGGTCGTCGCCTCGATCATGCCCGGGCGCAGACGCTGACGCGACATCTCGAGCAGACCGAAGCCCGAGATCCGGCCCACCTGGATGCGGGCGCGGTCGGTCTTGAGCTTGTCCTTGATCTTCTTCTCGACAGCGGCGTTGTTCTTGCGCTCGTCCATGTCGATGAAGTCGATCACGATGAGACCCGCAAGGTCGCGCAGACGCAGCTGACGGGCCACTTCCTCGGCGGCTTCGAGGTTGGTCTTGGTCGCCGTCTCCTCGATCGAGCCTTCCTTGGTGGCCCGGCCCGAGTTCACGTCGATCGCCACCAGCGCCTCGGTGACGCCGATCACGATGTAGCCGCCGGATTTCAGCTGCACCGTCGGATTGAACATCGACGACAGGTAGGATTCGACCTGATGGCGCGCGAACAGCGGCATCGCGTCGGTGTAGAGCTTCACGTTCTTGGCGTGGGACGGCATGATCATCTTCATGAAGTCCTTGGCGATGCGGTAGCCGCGTTCGCCCTCGACGAAGACCTCGTCGATCTCGCGGTTATAGAGGTCGCGGATCGAGCGTTTGATCAGGTCGCCCTCTTCGTAGATCTTGGCCGGTGCGATCGATTTCAGCGTCAGCTCGCGGATCTGTTCCCAGAGGCGCTGAAGGTATTCGTAGTCGCGCTTGATCTCGGTCTTGGTGCGCTTGGCACCCGCCGTGCGCACGATCAGGCCCGCGCCCTTCGGCACCTCGATCGACGAGGCGATTTCCTTGAGCTTGGAGCGATCCGCGGAATTGGTGATCTTGCGGGAAATGCCGCCGCCACGGGCGGTGTTGGGCATCAGCACGCAGTACCGCCCGGCCAGCGACAGGTAGGTGGTCAGCGCAGCACCCTTGTTGCCGCGTTCTTCCTTGACCACCTGCACCAGAAGGATCTGGCGCACCTTGATCACTTCCTGGATCTTGTAGCGCCGCGCCCGGGGTTTGCGCACCGGGCGGATGTCTTCCTCGGTGTCGTCGTCGGCTACGGATTCGATGGTTGCGTCGCGCGCGACGGCCCCTTCGGACTTGGCAATCGCCGCATCCTCGGCCGCGTCGGCACCGTTTTCGGCGTCCGCGCCTGCGTCCGTATCGGTCTCGGCATCGCTGTCGGACTCGGGCTCTTCCACCGGAGTTTCGGCCACCGTTTCCATCGGCGAGAGGCCTTCGGTCCCGGTGTCGTCGTCGTCCTCGGACAGGTCGATGGTTTCCATCCCTGCGACGCCATCGGCATCCCGGGTGGCGACCACGTCACCGGTCTCGGCCTTTTCGGGCTCGGCCTTGCGGCTGCGCGTGCGGCGGCGGGATTTCGGCTTGGGGGCCTCGTCCTCGGCCTCTGCGCGGGCCTGGGCTTCATCTTCCTCCATCAGCGCCAGACGGTCGGCGACGGGGATCTGGTAATAGTCCGGGTGAATTTCGGAAAACGCGAGGAAGCCGTGGCGGTTGCCACCGTAGTCGATGAAGGCCGCCTGCAGCGACGGCTCGACCCGTGTTACCTTGGCGAGATATATGTTACCGGCGAGCTGCCGCTTCTTTTCCGATTCAAAGTCGAATTCCTCGACCTTGTTTCCGTCCACCACCACAACGCGGGTTTCTTCCGCGTGGGTGGCGTCGATGAGCATCTTCTTTGCCATATTGTCCGTTTGCACGGCCTCGAGCCCCCGCCCCTGTCGGCGCGGAGGATGGATAAGCCTGTGTCTTGTCTGAGCGATGCACGGATACGCGGGCGGCAAGCGAACACGAATGCGCCCTGCCTGTCCTGCCTCGTCTGTATCGCGCGTATCATCGCATGTTGTCCCTGGCGCGCACCGGGCAATTGCCTGGACCGTCGCCGACTAGATTGCCCGTCACCCGTAAAGAGAGGCGCAGGCAGAGTGAGGTGGCCGGTGTGGCCGTATCGGTCTGTCAGGACGAGGCAAACCGTAGCGGTCCATGGGCCCCTGCCCGTTCAGCGAATTCGGGGGCAAAGACATCTCTTCGCCAACATCTGCACCTTACGCGGGAAAAGCGTCAAAACACAATGACCAATTCAAGCCTTTGATCCAAGCGCCGCGAGGCTGGCGAAGGGTTTAGCCCGGCGCGCGCAACCGTTTGATAAGGCTCGATGTATCCCACCGTCCGCCGCCCATCTTCTGCACGTCCTTGTAGAATTGATCCACCAGCGCAGTCACCGGCAGCGACGCCCCGACCGCATCGCCCGTCTGCAGGCAGATGCCCAGATCCTTGCGCATCCAGTCGACCGCGAAGCCGTGATCGAAATGATCGTCGAGCATCGTCTCGGAGCGGTTCTGCATCTGCCACGACCCGGCGGCGCCCTGGCTGATCACCTCGACCACGGCGCGCCCGTCAAGGCCCGCCTTCTCGGCGAAGTGCAGCGCCTCGGACAAGCCTTGCACCAGCCCCGCGATGGCGATCTGGTTGCACATCTTGGTCATCTGGCCAGCCCCGCTTTCGCCGATCCGGCGGCACAGTTTCGCATAGGCGTCGATGATCGGTTCGGCCTTGGCATAGGCGTCCGCGTCGCCGCCGCACATCACCGACAGCGCACCGTTTTCGGCCCCCGCCTGCCCGCCCGAGATCGGCGCATCGACGAACGCGATGCCGCGGGCCTTGGCGGCGGCATAGAGTTCGGACGTGACCTCTGCCGAGACCGTGGTGTGATCGACGAAGACCGCGCCCTCGGCCATGCCCGCGAAGGCCCCGTCATCGCCCAGGCAAACGCTGCGCAAATCGTCGTCGTTGCCGACGCAGCACATCACGAAGTCCTGACCCTGGGCGGCGGCGCGCGGTGTCTGCTGCGCGGTTCCGCCATGTTCTGCGGCCCAGCGTTCCGCCTTGGCGAAGGTGCGGTTGTAGACGGAAACGTCATGGCCATTGGCCTGCAGGTGCCCGGCCATCGGGTACCCCATCACGCCCAGCCCCAGAAATGCGCATTTTGCCATGACCGTTCTCCCTCGTTCTGTCATCTTGTGCAATTGTGACCGCTGTTGTCGCCGCCGGGCGATCCCTTGGCAACCGCTGGCTTTGGGTTTAGTGCCCGGACCCGTGCGCCCGGGCGATCCCGGTGCGCCTGATCTGCGTGCGACTGAGAGGACGATATGCGGCTTTTGTTCCGTTGGCTGGTGCGACTGGTGGGGGCCGCCCTGATATTGGGCGCGCTGGCCGTGGCGCTGGTCTATTACCTCGGCTCGCGGTCGCTGCCCGACTACGACACGCGGCGGACCATGGCAGAGCTTGCCGAACCGGTCGAGATCGTGCGCGACAATTCCAACGTGCCGCACATCATGGCCAGCACCGATGCGGATGCGTTTTTCGGTCTGGGCTACGTCCATGCGCAGGACCGGCTTTGGCAGATGACGCTGATGCGGCGCACGGCGCAGGGCCGCCTCTCCGAGATGTTCGGCACCCGCACGATCGAGACCGACAAGCTGTTGCGCAGGCTCGATCTTTACGGCCTCGCCCGGCAAAGTTTCGCCGCTCAGGATGACCGTACCAAGGCCGCGTTGCGGGCCTATGCCGCCGGGGTGAATGCCCGTATCGCCGAGATCAACAGCGACAGCCTTGGCCGGGGCGCGCCCGAGTTCTTCATGTTTGGCGCGCCCCTGGCGCCGTGGCAACCGGCGGATTCGCTGGCCGCGATCAAGCTGATGGCGCTGCAACTGGCGGGTCATCTGTCGAACGAGGTGCTGCGCGCGCGCACCTCTCTGGCATTGGCCGACCCCGAACGGCTGGTCGACATCCTGCCCGACATGCCGGGGGCCGGGGTCGCGGCGCTGCCGGAATATTCCAGCCTCGCGCCCGGCGCTGGACGGTATGCCAGCCTGCCGCAAGCGCCCACCGGGCCGCTGTGGCCGGTGCCCGAACCCGGGCTGGCCGGTGCCTCGAACGCCTGGGCGGCGGATGCGTCGCGGTCTGCCTCGGGCGGGGCGCTTCTGGCCAACGACCCGCATCTGGGCTTCACCGCACCGACGATCTGGTATCTGGCACGGCTGGAGCTGTCCTCGGGCGGCGTGATCGGCGGCACCGTTCCCGGCATTCCCGCCGTCATGGTCGGCCGATCCGAGCAGCTGGGCTGGGCCTTGACGTCGTCCTACCTGGACGATCAGGACCTGCATCTTGAACGCCTCAATCCCGACAACAGCGAACAGTATCAGGGCGTTGACGGGTGGCGACGGTTCGAGACCCGGCGCTCGATCATAGAGATCAGGGACGCAACGCCGGTCACCATCACGATGCGCTGGACCGAGAACGGCCCGGTGCTGCCCGCCACGCAATTCGACCTCGGGGCCATCACCCCGCCCGGACACGTGATGTCGCTTTCCTGGACCGCGCTGTCGGCAGAAGACACCTCGATGAGCGCCGCCATCGGGCTGATGTTCGCCCACAGCATCGATGCCGCCATCGAGGCCAGCAGCGCCACGGTCGCGCCGTCGCAGATGCTGACACTGGCCGATGGCGAACGGGTTGCGATGCAGCTTGTCGGCGCGATGCCCCGCCGCGATGCCAACCACCAGAGCCAGGGCCGCCTGCCGAGCCCCGGCTGGATCGCGGCCAACCGCTGGCAGGGCATGTTGCCCTACGCGGCCAATCCGCGCTTCGTCGATCCGGTCGGCGGCATTGTCGGCAATACCAACAACAAGGTTCTCGACCGGCCCTTCCCGATGCATGTGAGTTACCGGTGGGGCGACAGCCAGAGGGTCGTCCGCTGGCGCACGCTGATGCAGGGGCGCGCGGTGCATACCCGTGACAGCTTCATCGAATTCCAGCTCGATACCGTATCCGCCGCCGCCCGCACCCTGCTGCCGCTGATCGGGGCGGATCTGTGGTTCACCGGCGAGGCCGCGGCAGAAGGCACACCCGGACGCCGCCGCCGCGAAGCGCTCGATCTGCTGGCGGACTGGAACGGCGAGATGAGCGAACATCTGCCCGAACCGCTGATCTATGCCGCCTGGCTGCGGTTTCTGCAGGACCGGCTGATCCGCGACGACCTCGGGCCGCTGGCCGACGCGTTTACCCGCATCGAGCCGTTGTTCATCGAACGCGTGTACCGCGATGTCGACGGCGCGTCGGTATGGTGCGACGTGGCACGCTCGGCGGTCGAGGAAACCTGCTCGGACATCGCCCGCCTGGCGCTGGACGATGCGCTGGTCTGGATCGAGGAGACCTACAACACCACGCTCGCCTCGCTGCGCTGGGGCGATGCCCACGAGGCCACGCATGATCACCAGGTTCTGGGCGAGGTGCCGGTGCTGTCGGCCTTCGTCAACATCCGCCAATCCACCAGCGGCGGGGACTTTACCCTGCAGCGCGGCCTTACCCAGGGGCGCGGGCCGAACCCGTTTCTGAACGTGCACGGGGCGGGTTATCGCGGGGTCTACGACTTCGCCGATCCGGATTCCTCGGTCTTCATCACCGCGACCGGGCAATCGGGGCACTTCCTGTCGCGGCATTATGACGACCTCGGACAGCTTTGGCGGCGCGGTGAATACATCCCGATGTCGCTGGATCCCGATCTGGCGCGGGCGGCGGCGGTCGGCATAACCTGGCTGACGCCCGACGAGGGCTGACAAGCCCTTAAGACAAAACCCTTTTGTGATGCCTGACGCGGGCCGGATCTGACCGGATCGGCGGAAATTGGCCCGTCCGTACCGCACCGGTTTTTGGTGAACGGGTATTTTTATGCTATGGATACCGCCATAGTTGATTCCAATTAGTTCAAATTTTATTCCTCAGGAGAAATTTTATGTCCCATACGGACTCCGTGTGGCGTGCCTCGAGGTATGCCCGATACATTCCCGATACCGACACCTCCGGTGGTTTTCTGCACAACAGCTTCATGGGCGCGCTCTTGCGGGTTCCGCCTGACGCCACGCGCCAGATCGGTGCCTGGCTTGACACCCTGCGGCAGAAGAACCGGGCCGAGCAGCCGGTGCTGACCGCGCGCGACGCATTCGCCCAGGAATTGCTGCGGCAGGGCTTTGTCGTGCCCGAGGAACTGGACGAGGAAACCCGCGCCGAGGATCTTCTGCAACGCGAACGGGACTACGGCACGCATATCATCATCCTGCCGCATGAGGACTGCAATTTCCGCTGCACCTACTGCTACGAGAGCTTCGAGCGCGGCAAGATGAGCCCCGAGATCGTCGCGGGTCTCAAGGCCCATGTGGCGCGCGAGATCGACAACATGCAGCTTCTGAACGTCGGCTGGTTCGGCGGCGAACCCTGCATCGCCCGCGACGTGATCTACGACCTGTCGGCGGAGTTTCAGAGGCTTTGCGCCGAGGCCGGGATCCGCTATCGCGCGGCGATCACCACCAACGGCTACTTTCTCGACGATGTCACGGTCGAACGGCTTCTCGATGCCGGGATCGAGCATTTCCAGATCACCATCGACGGCTCGGAAGAGGCGCATGATACCGTGCGCCGCCTGCGCGGCGGGCAGCCCACCTACCGGCGCATCTTCAACAACCTCGTGGGCATGACCAGGCAGGATCGGGACTTCTCGGTGGCGGTGCGGGTCAATTTCAACCTGCTGACGATCCGCACCATCGACGACTTCCTGGCCGAAGCCGCGCCCGAACTGGCGTCGGACCCGCGCTTCTTTCTGGATTTTCACGCTGTCGGTCGCTGGGGCGGGCCAAACGACGACGTCATGGCCGTGGTCGCGGAACAAAGCGCCGCCGAGGCAAGGCTGGGGCTGATGAAGCAGTCGCAATGCCATGGCTTTCCCGCGACCTCGGCGCTGGATGCGCTGAAACCGCATGGTGCTGCCTGCTACGCGGGCAAGGCATCGTCAATGGTCGTGGGTTCGGACGGGACGATCTACAAATGCACCGTCGCCTTCGAGGACGACCGCAACAAGGTCGGCAAGCTTTATCCCGACGGCACGCTCGAGATCGACAGCGCCAAGTGGCGATCCTGGGTCCTGCCGCATTCGCCCAGCGGCAAGTGCAACACCTGTTCGTTCTCAGCCGCCTGCCAGAGCCGCGCCTGCCCGCTGGCGGCGATGGATCAGGGAGAGCCCCCCTGCCCGTTCACCGCTGCCGATTACGAACGCATGGTCACGGTCGCCGCGCATCAATTGATGGACGCCGACCAGCCTTCCGCGGCCTGACCGCCGCGGATACCCGGGCGGGCGACCCGCCCGATCGATAACGAAAGACCTTTGAAAGGAAATTGTTATGGACACCAAGAAACTGGCCAATGAAGCCATGGCCGCGCGAAAACAGATCATCGACGCGCAGATGACGCTCTGGAACACCCGGCTCGAAGCGCTGGTGGATGCGGGCGACGTCGGCTCGGTGATGGACCATCTGTCCAGCCCGGTCGAAGACAAGATCGACAACTGCGGCTGTAACGTGCAGTGCGGTGCGCTGCGCGAGGACATCGGCGGACTTGTCAATCCCGCCGGTCTGAACCGGCGATAGGAGGATAAAATGGCACTTACCCCCCAACAGGTGAAGACGATCTCGGAGGCGCAGAAGTCCAAGATCGAGGCGCAGACCCAATTGTGGAACCTGCGGCTGAGCGCGGCTGTCGATAGCGGCAACACCGCATCGGTTCTCGAACGCATCGGGGCGTCCGTGGCGGACGATATCAACAATTGCGGCTGCAACGTGCAATGCGGAGCGCTGCAAGAAGGTCTCGCCACCACGGTCAATCCGGGCGTCGTCCGTCGGTAGGCGGCAGGCGGTGACGCTGACAACACAGCAGATCGCGGCGGCGGCAGAGGCCAGACGGGCCATCGCCGCCGCCGAGACGCAGCTTTGGAACCTGCGCCTGTCAGCCGCGGCCGAACTTGGCGACACCATGGCCAGGATCGACCTCGCCGGTGGCGCGATCACCAACACGCCAAACAATTGCCAATGCAACAGCCCGCAATGCAATCTGGTCGGTGGAATGCTTGGTGGCGGGCGCTTGCGCCGCTGAGCAGGAGCTGGCCCCCGCGCCCCCGCGGGGGCCGGTGTGCCGACTGTTATTCCTGCGACCCGACCCGCGCGAAACGCGCCGCGTCCTTGGCGGACCAGCGCACCGACAGGGTGTAGCCGTCATCGCCCTGGGTTTCGGATTCGACCAGTCCGCGCTCGAACAGCCAGGCGCGCTTGCGCCCGTCCGCAAAGCCCAGGCTGATCTCTTCCAGACGGGTTTCGCCCTCGAGTCTCTCGGCCACGGCCTCAAGAAAGGCGTCGAGACCTTCGCCGGTCAGCGCCGAGATCGCGAAGACGTCCTCTTCACGCTCGGCCCGGGCCGAAAAGCCTGTTCGCGCCTCGTCGTCGAGCATGTCGATCTTGTTCCAGACCTCAAGCTGCGGCGTCGCGTCGTCCAGACCGAGCGAGGCCAGGATCGCGCCGACATCCGCGGCCTGTTCTTCGGTATTGGGATGGGCGATGTCGCGCACATGCACGATCAGGTCCGCCGCCGTCACCTCTTCGAGGGTGGCGCGGAAGGCCGCGACCAGTTCGGTCGGCAGGTTCGAGATGAAGCCCACCGTGTCCGACAGGATGACCTCTGGCCCCGAGGCCAGCGTGACGGCGCGCATGGTCGGATCGAGGGTCGCGAACAGCATGTCCTTGGCCATCACCTCGGCCCCGGTCAGACGGTTGAACAGCGTCGACTTGCCCGCGTTCGTATAGCCCACCAGCGCCACGATCGGGAACGGCACCTTGGCCCGCGCCGCGCGGTGCAGCGACCGGGTGCGGACCACCTTGTCCAGTTGCCTGCGCAGCCGCACCAGTTGCTCGTCGATGGCCCGCCTGTCCGCTTCGATCTGGGTCTCGCCGGGGCCGCCGACAAAGCCAAGCCCGCCGCGCTGGCGTTCAAGGTGTGTCCAGGCCCGAACGAGGCGGGTGCGCTGATAGCTCAGATGCGCCATCTCGACCTGCAGAACGCCTTCGCGGGTGGCGGCGCGGTCCGAGAAGATTTCAAGGATCAGCCCGGTCCGGTCGAGCAGTTTCACCTTCCAGGCGCGTTCGAGGTTGCGTTGCTGGACCGGCGTGACCGGCCCATCGACAAGGACCAGCTCGACCTCGTGTTCCTGGAAAATGCGGCCCAGTTCCTCGATCTTGCCCTTGCCGAACAACTCGCCCGGATGCGGCTTCGGCAGCGGCACGATGGTCTGGCCCACCACTTCGAGGTTCGGCAACGCCACGGCAAGCGCCACCGCTTCGTCGATGGCGATCTCGGCATCGCGGCGGTCGCGGTCGCTCTTGATGTTGGGATGCAGGACCCAGGCGCGGGTCACATGCGCGTCGTGTTCGTTCAAGACCCCTCGCCGTCGCCATCATAGAGGTTGATCGGTTGCGCAGGCATGATCGTGCTGATCGCGTGCTTGTAGACCAGCTGGGATTGCCCATCGCGGCGCAAAAGCACGCAAAAGTTGTCAAACCAGGTAATGACGCCCTGCAATTTGACGCCGTTGATCAAAAAGACCGTCACCGGGACCTTGGTTTTGCGAACGTGATTAAGAAATGCATCCTGGAGATTTTGTTTATCAGAAGCCATTGAAAAGCCTTTTGTTCTTGTCTGCGCCATGGACCGTGGCGCCCCTCGCCGAGCGAGAGTATGGATTGCGCCTGCGCGAGTTTCCAGAGCAAATCAAGAAAACGCCTGCCTGCGCGCCCGCGCGGGCGTCAATCGCGCCACAGATCGGGCGACAGCATCACCACGAAGGCCAGCACCTCGAGCCGCCCGAGCACCATCGTGGCCGCAAGCGTTCCCTTCACCATCGCGCTGTATTGCGCCAGCGGCAGCGGCATCTCGGTGGCCAGCGTCACCAGCGGCCCGGTATTGGTGAGCCCGGCCAGCGCCAGCACGAACGCCCCCTCGAACCGGATGCCGAAGGCCGAAAACGCCAGCACCGCGCCCGACAGGGTCAGCGCGAAGATCATGAAGAACACCCAGGCGATAAAAGCCCCTTCGCGGCGGGTCCGCCTGCTCAGAAGGCCCGAGCGTCCGACCGAATTGGGGTGAATCAGGCGCTCCATTTCGCGGCGGGCGTTGAGATACAGGATAAAGACCCGCAACAGCTTGACCCCGCCCGCCGTGGTTGCGACGCCACCGCCCATGATCGCCAGCCCCATCAGGATCAGCCCCGGTGTGTTCAGCCCTGACCATCCCTGCGCCTGCGCCCAGTCGGCGCTTGCGAAGCCGGTTGTGGTCAGGAAGGACAGCGTGGTGAAGGCCGCCCCCCAGAAGGCGCTGAAACCCAGGATCAGGTTCTCTTCGGCGCCGATGTCGAACGAGGCCAGCCAGTGCCGCGAGAACAGGATCAGCGGCACGGCCACGACAATCGCAAGGCCGATGCGGAACTCCGGGTCGTTCAGCAGACCCTGGCGTCGCGCCGCCGACGTGTCGTCCGAGAACGTCACGCGCGACAGGGCAAAGAACAGAAAGCAGAAGATGACCATTTCGCCGAAGATGCCGGAACTGCCATTGGCAAGCCCGCCCACCGGCGAGATGCCCGAGGTCGCCATCGTCGACATCGCGTGACAAAGCGCCACGAAGGGGCGGTCGCCCGCGATCATCAGCAACAGCCAGAGCACCAGCGTCAGCCCCATGTAGACCGGCACCAGCGCGTGACTGGCCCGGGCCAGTCGCTGGCGCGGGTCGGCCTGGTCGCGATGCGCGGCCCCCGGGGCGCTG
Source organism: Roseivivax sp. CAU 1753 (assembly GCF_054482575.1). Classification (NCBI taxonomy): domain Bacteria; kingdom Pseudomonadati; phylum Pseudomonadota; class Alphaproteobacteria; order Rhodobacterales; family Roseobacteraceae; genus Roseivivax; species Roseivivax sp. CAU 1753. The sequence goes on from NZ_JBTLRF010000001.1 coordinate 841,164, forward strand.
GCCTGGCCCGGCTCGGACACCGCCGTGACCTCGAAGCCGCCGAGGTTCAGCGGCGCCAGGATCGCCGCCGCCGCGATCCACATCAGCAACCCGCCCATCCAGCCCACCTCGGCCCGCCAGAGATGTTCGGCAACGGACAGGCGCTCGGGCGCGAACAGCGTGGCCCCGGTGGTGGTCAGCGCCGAGACCATCTCGACATAGGCATTGAGAAAGCTGGTATTCCGAATGGCATGGTGGAACGGCACGGCCAGCATGACCGGCAGCAGCATGAAGCCCAGCAACAGCGCGAACAACTGCCGGATCGCGCTTCGGTTATGCGGTGTGCCCATCTGCGTCATGGCGGTCAGCGTGGTGACCAGAAGTCCCAGCACCGCCGAGTAGAAGAACGCGCGCGCGTCGTGGAAATCCTCGTACACCAGGGCCAGACCGGCGGGGGCCAGCATCGCCAGCGATCCGACGCCCGCCAGCAGCAGCAGGAAGGGGATGGAGAGAAGCCGGTCCATCGCTCAGAAAAAGTCGATGGAGACCTGCAGCAGCGTCTCGACAGCGGGCACGTCCTTCGAGAGCGCGAATAGCACGATCTGGTCGCCTTCCTCGACCCGGGTAGCACCGGAAATCTTCACGACCTTGCCCTTGCTGCCGCCCTTGCGCAACGCGCCGACCAGCACGCCTTCGGGAAAGTCGATGTCGCGCACCGCCTGCCCGGCGATGGGCGACGTCGACAGGACCTCGGCCTCGATCACCTCGGCCTCGGCATCGCCGATGGAGTAGACCGACCGCACCCGGCCATGCCGGATGTGGCGCAGGATCGACGACACGGTGGTGGCGCGCGGGTTGATATAGGCGTCGATCCCCAAGGGCTTCATCAGTGGCACCAGCGTGGGATCGTTGATCAGCACGATCGCCATCGGGCAGCCCTGCGCCTTGGCTCGGACCGCCGCCAGCATGTTGGTCTTGTCGTCATCGGTGACGCAGAGCACCGCGTCGGCGCGGCCGATATTGGCCTCGGCCAGAAGCGCGGTATCCAACCCGTCGCCATGCAGGACGATGGTCTTTTCCAGTTCCTCGGCGGCGCGTTCGGCGCATTTGCGGTTCTTTTCGATCACCTTGGCGCGAATGCGGTGTTCGCGGTCCTCCAGCGCGCGGGCGACCATCAGGCCGACATTGCCGCCACCGATGATGACGACGCGTTCCTGCTTGCGGTTGGGCTTGCCGAAGATCTCGAGCGTGCGGGCGACATCCTCGGTCTGGACCATGACATAGGCGCTGTCGCCGATGAAGATCTGGTCGCCCGGTTCGGGCGCGAACAGCGTGCCTTCGCGGCGCACGCCGACCACCACCGCGCGCAGCGTCGAAAACAGGTCGGTCAGCTGGCGCAGCGGCGTGTTCACCACCGCGCAATCCTCGTCGATGGTCAGGCCCAGAAGCTGCGCGCCCGCATCGAGGAAGGTCTCGGTGTCGAAGGCCGCCGGTGCCTCGAGCCGATGCAGCGCGGCGTCCGCCACTTCGCGCTCGGGCGAGATCACCACGTCGATGGGCAGGTGGTCGCGGCGATAGAGATCGGAATAGATCGCATCGAGATAGCTTTGCGCCCGCAGGCGCGCGATCTTGCGCGGGATCGAGAAGATCGAGTGGGCCACCTGGCAGGTGACCATGTTGACCTCGTCGGAATAGGTGGCGGCGATGATCATCTCGGCATCGGACGCGCCCGCCCTCTCGAGCACGTCGGGATAGGAGGCGAAGCCCGCGATCCCCTGGACGTCGAGGGTTTCGGTCGCGCGGCGCACCAGATCGGCATTGTTGTCGACCACGGTGACGTCGTTGCGTTCGCCGGACAGGTGCCGGGCGATCTGCCAGCCGACCTGGCCCGCGCCGCAGATGATGACTTTCATGAATATTCCCGCCTGGGTTCAGCTTGTCCGGGTCTGACACGGCCCAGCGGACGCGTCAATCTGGCGCCGCTTGATCCGATGGGGCACGGTGCCTGAAGGCCCCGTGCGCAGGTCTGGCCGCAGGGACCGCGGGTCCCTGCCGCGCATCAGAGGGCACAGCCCTCTCTTGTCCGCCCGGGGGCGGACAATTCACACCCGGCGCGGTGCGGGGAACGGCAACGCCAAAGACGGCGCGTCCGGTTGACAGCCGCGTCCGACCGTCCCCCTCGGTCAGGCTGTCTGGCGCTCCATTTCATCCTCGTTCTCGCCCACATGCGCGATGCGGGCACCGCCCTTGGCCGAGGTGACCACCCCCAGCGATTTCAGCTTGCGGTGCAGGGCGGACCGTTCCATCCCGACGAAATTCGCCGTGCGCGAGATGTTGCCGCCGAAGCGGTTGATCTGGGTCAGCAGGTATTCCCGTTCGAAGGCCTCGCGGGCTTCGCGCAGCGGCATCGTCGCCAGCGTGCCCGCCAGCACGACGCGGCCATCGCCGTCGCCGCCGCGCGCGGATTCCTGCGGCAGTTCACCCGCCTCGATCGGGTCGGTGCTGTCGCCGAGGATCAGCACGCGTTCGATCAGGTTCTTGAGCTGGCGCACGTTGCCCGGCCAGACCATGGTCTGCAAGAGCGCGATGGCATCTTCCGACAGCGCCCGGTGCGGCAGCCCCTGGGACTTGTGACACTGGGCGATGAAATGCTCGGCCAGGGTCGAGATATCTTCGCGCCGGTCCTCGAGCGACGGCACCGCGATCGGCACCACATTCAGGCGGTGATACAGCTCCTGGCGGAAGGTCCCGGCCTCGATCTCGGCGGCGAGATCGCGGTTGGTGGACGAGATCACCCGAAGATCGACGCGCACCTTGTCCTGCCCGCCGACCCGGACGAACTGCTGGTCGACCAGCACGCGCAGGATCTTGGACTGGGTGCCCAGCGGCATGTCGGCCACCTCGTCGAAGTAGACGATGCCGCCATGGCCCTGCTCGAGCAGGCCCGGCTCGATGCCGCGATCCGGGGTTTCGCGTCCGAACAGCATCTCTTCCATCGATTCAGGCGTGATGCCCGCGCAGTTCACCGTCACGAAGGGCCCCGAGGCGCGGTTCGAATTGGTGTGGATGTAGCGCGCGGCAACCTCCTTGCCGCAGCCCGCGGGGCCAGTCAGCATCACCCGCCCGTTGGATTTGGTCACCTTGTCGAGCTGGGTAACGAGATTGCGGAACACCGGGCTGTCGCCGATCATCTCGGCAACGTCGGTTTCGCGCCGCTTGAGCTTGTGATTTTCGCGGCGCAGACGCGAGGTCTCCATGGCACGGCGGATCACCACCAGCAACTGGTCGATGTTGAACGGCTTTTCGATGAAATCATAAGCGCCCTGCCGGATCGCCGCGACCGCGATCTCGATATTGCCATGCCCCGAGATGATCACGACCGGCACGTCCGGATTGTCGCGCTTGACGGTCTTGAGGATGTCGATCCCGTCCATCTTGCTGTCTTTCAGCCAGATATCGAGGATGATCAGCGCCGGTGGCTCGCTGTTGATTTCGGCCATGGCCTCGTTCGAGTTGCCTGCGAGACGGATGGTGAACCCCTCATCCTCCAGAATGTCGCCGATGAGTTCACGGATATCGCGTTCATCGTCGACGATCAGAATGTCGCTCATGTCTCAATTCCCTCTGTCATACCGTTTCTTCTTTTGCGCGAATGCCGGGCCGGTCCCCGGTTGGTGATGCCGATGCGGGAAGGCGGATCACCGCCATCGCACCGTGATGGGCGCCGTCGGTGAAGGCCGGCGCATCTTCCAGCGACAGCGTGCCGCCATGTTCCTCGATGATCTTCTTGACGATGGGCAGTCCGAGGCCCGTGCCCTTGTCGCGGGTGGTCACATATGGCTCGAAGAGCCGCGCGCGGTCCTCGGGCAACCCGATGCCGTTGTCGGCGATGGTGATCTCGGCACGACCGTCCTCGACCATGTGAAGGCGTATGTGGATCTCGGGTCGGTAGCCGTCGGGCGCGCGGCCCTGTTCGCGCAGGCTTTCGGTGGCCTCGCCCGCGTTCTTGATAAGGTTGGTCAGCGCCTGCGAGATCATCGTGGAATCCACCTCTGCGGCGATCTTCGCGTCGGGCAGATCGGTAACAAAGCGCACGCCGGGCTGGCCGGTTTCCTGCAGCAGGATGGCGCCCTGCAGCAATTCGGTCAGGTTTTCGGGACGGCGTTCGGGCTCCGGCATGCGGGCGAACTTCGAGAACTCGTCGACGATGCGCCGCAGATCGCCGGTCTGCCGGATGATGACACCGGTCATCTGGTCCAGCTTTTCGGCATCCTCGGGGGGCAGGCTGCGGCCGAACTTGCGCTTGATCCGTTCCGCCGACAGCTGGATCGGCGTCAGCGGGTTCTTGATCTCGTGCGCGATGCGGCGGGCCACATCGCCCCAGGCCGCCATCCGCTGGGCCGATACCAGGTCGGTAACATCGTCGAAGGCCACCACATAGCCTTCAAGCCCGCCGTCGTCGCGACGCCGGGTGGACATGCGCACCAGCAGGTTCTCGAGCCGCCCCTCGCGGCTGACCTTGATCTCTTCCTGCGCCACTTCCGCCCCGGACTCGATCAGCCGATCGAACAGCGGCCCGAATTCCGGCACCGCCACCCGGATCGGCAATTCGGCGCGGTCCTCTGCCAGCCCCAGCAGCCGCTCGGCCGAGCGGTTGACGAAGGCCACTCGGCCATTGGGGTCCAGCCCCGCCACGCCGGACGTGACCGACGACAGCACCGAATCGAACAGCCGCTGGCGGCGTTCGATCTGGCGGGTGTTCTCAAGCAGGCGCTCGCGCTGGCCCTTGAGTTGCCGGGTCATCTGGTTGAAATAGCGCCCCAGCATGGCGATCTCGTCGTCGCCGGTGTCTTCCTGTACATGCACGTCCAGGTCGCCCGCGCCGACCCGTTGCGCGGCCCCGGTCAGCCGGCCCACCGGGCGCGACAGACGTTCGGCGAACCACAGGCCCAGCCAGACCGCGGCAAGGATCAGCAGCACCGCAAATCCCAGATAGAGCAGCGCGAAGTCGAAGACCCGCCTGCCCCTCTCGCTTTCCTGCTGCTGGTAGAAACGCGCGGTTTCCTGGGTTTCGTCGAGCAGGTTGAGGATGCCGCCATCGACCTCGCGGCTGACATAGAGAAACCGGTCGACGAACGCCGCCAGCGGCACCAGCGCGCGGAACTCGTTGTTGTCCCAATCCTCGATCACCGACACGCCATCCTTGCGCGCCGCATCGAGGCGCGCGGTCGTCGGGCGTTCGAAGTCGAACAGGTAAGAGCGTTCGCCGCGCGCCCGGATTTCTCGATTGCCGTCGATCACGTAGGCCTCGCGCAGCCCGCGCTGGATCTGCGCCTGACCGCTGCCCAGAAGCTGGCGCAACTCGCCGTCATCCATGAACGGCTGGTCGCGGCGGTTGGCATCGAGAAACCGCGCCAGGGCCAGGGCATCCTCGATCAGGTCGGCGCGATGTTCCTCGCCGTAGGCCTCCGCGGCCGAAAGCGAGGCACCGACGACGTTCTGCACGCGCGTCGAGAACCATGTCTCAAGGCCGATATTTATGGTCAGGACGGCAAAGACGGCCACGGTGATGGTGGGCAGAAGCGCCATCAGCGCGAAGACGCCGGTCAGCCGCAGATGCAGCCGCGACCCAGCCGATTTGGCCCGCCGCGCCGCGACAAGCCCCGCCACCCGCGACAGCACAAGCGCCGCCACCAAAAGCACATAGACCAGATCCGCCAGCAACACGAGCCGCAGGCTCAGATCGCTGCGCCCGCCCGCCTGAAGCGGCCCGAGAACAAGATAGGTGCAGACAGCAAGAACCGGACCCAGAAGCACCAGCCCCAGGGTCGCGGCATTCTGTACGCGCCGCATGCGCCTGAGTTGCGCGACGCGCGCCCAGTTCCAGTTCCGTGCCCGAGTGGCCACAGCCGACCCTCGTCATCTTTGGTCGCACGAGGCGACCTACCGCCATATGTTGTGGTCTCACCGCTGCAACGGGTAGCGGGGCCACGGTTATGTTGCGGTTTTACATCAACTTGCGCCTGCGTGTCACGCGAATATCGAGGTCGGTGATCTTTTTACGCAGCGTATTGCGGTTGATTCCCAGAAGATCGGCGCATTTCGCCTGGTTTCCGCCGGTCGCTTCCAGCGCGATCTCGATCAGCGGCGATTCAATTTCCCGCAGAATACGGGTATAGAGCCCGGGCGGCGGCAGCATGTTGCCGTGCAGATCGAAGTAGCGCCGCAGATGGCGCGCCACCGACGACCCCAGCTTTTCGGTATCCGCGCCCCGCTGCATCGGTCCGGTCTCGGGCTGGTTGCCAAGCACCGCCTCGACCTCGGAACGGGTAATCTCGTCGGTGCGCGCGGTCAGCGACAGGCGGCGCACGGCGTTTTCAAGCTGACGCACGTTGCCGGGCCAGGAATAGGCGCGAAAGACCTCGACCGCGTCCGGCGACAGCCAGCGCGGGGCACCGCCCTCGCGATCGATCCGGGACAGGAAATGATCGCTCAGCAGCGCGATATCGTCGACCCGTTCGCGCAAGGCAGGCACCTGGATCGTCGCGCCGGACAGCCGGTAGTACAGATCGCGGCGCACCCTGCCCTCTTCCATCGCTGAGGCCAGATCGGCCTGCGACGTCGCCATGAAGCGCGGCGCGTGATCGCCGGACATGTCCATCATGCGCACGATACGGGCCTGCAGATCCTCGTCGAAATCGCCAACCTCGTCGATCAGCAGCGTACCGCCCCTGACCCGCGCCAAGACCCGGGCGGGGCCTTCGAGATCGGACAATTCGCTGCCGGTGACGATCACGAAGGGCAAGCTGCGCCGATCCGAGAAGTCGTGGATTGTGCGGGCAATCAGGCTCTTGCCGGTGCCCGATTCGCCCGAAATCAGCACCGGAAGATCGGTGTTCATGACCTTGGCGATCAGCCGGTACAGCGCCTGCATCGCGACCGTCTTCCCGACCAGCGGCAACGCGTCCGGGCCATCGGCGTTTTCGGCGGGTTCGTCGCGGCGCGGGGTGCGGTTGCGGCTTTCCAGCGCGCGGGCGGTGCGCTTCATCAGATCGGGCAGATCGAACGGCTTGGGAAGATAGTCGTAGGCCTTGGCCTCGGCGGCCTGGATCGCCGTCATGATCGTGTTCTGCGCCGAGATCACGATGACCGGCAGATCGGGTCGGTCCTGCTCGATTTTCGGCAGCATTTCCAGACCGTTGCCATCGGGCATGACCACGTCCGAAATGACCACGTCACCCTTGCCCTCGGCGACCCAGCGCATCAGCGTGGTCAGCGACGAGGTCGCGTGCACCTTGCAGCCCGCCCGCGTCAGCGCCTGCGTCAGTACCGTACGGATCGTGCGGTCGTCATCTGCGACCAGTACCGTGCCATCCATCACTCGGTCTCCTTTGCGTCCTTGGGCACCAGTGACAACGAGATGCGGAACGCGGTGCGCCCCGGAACGCTGTCAACGCTGACCCAGCCGTCATGGTCTGAAATGATCTTCGAGACGAGCGCGAGGCCCAGCCCGGTGCCGTTTTCACGGCCCGAGACAAAGGGGTCGAAGACGTCCCCCTGAATGTCGTCGGGCAGGCCCGGCCCGTCGTCGATGATCTCGATCTGCAGCGGCAGCGACTGCCCCGACCCGTCGGCCCGCCGCAGCCGGAAGCTGTGTTCGTAATAGGTGCGCAGCCGGATCTTGCCGCCGTGGCGCGGATCCGCCGCCTCCGAGGCGTTCTTGAGCAGGTTCAGCACCACCTGCAGCAGCTGGTCCGGATCGCCGTAAGCCAGAGGCAATGACGGATCGTAATCCTCGATCATGGTCATATGCGCGCCAAAGCCCAGCAGCGCCGAGCGGCGTGCCCGGTCGAGCACATCGTGGATGTTGACCGGGCGCTTGTCAGGTGCCGACAGGTTGCCGAATTGTTCAACCTGCTCAAGCAGTTTCACGATCCGCCGCGTTTCGCTGACAATAAGGTCGGTCAGCTCCATATCGGCCTTGCTCAGCCCCATCGACAGCAACTGCGCCGCCCCGGTGATGCCGGCGAGCGGGTTCTTGATCTCATGCGCCAGCATCTCGGCCATACCGATCGCCGACTTCGCCGCCGACTTCACCGAATGGTTCTGGGTCATCCGTCCGGCCAGTTCGCGCGGACTGATCATCACGATCATCCAGTCGGGCTGCCCCTGCAGCGGCGCAATCTGCAGCGAACAGGTCATTGGCGGGCGCGATCCGGTGCCGACATCGACATCGTTGACGAACAGCGGCGTGCCATGGCCGCGCGCCCGGGCAAAACTTTCCTCGATCGGCGCATCCACCGCGAGCCGGTCCCAGATCGGCTGCCCGAAGACGCCCTTGGCCGAGACGTTCATGAAGTCCTCGGCGGCGGGGTTCATGTCGACGATGGTGTCGTTTGCATCGATCAGCAGCGCCGGAACCGGCAGCGACGACCAGAGCGAGAGCGCGAAGGCGGAGTTCATGCCGCCGCCGCCACTGATCCGACGATCGCCGCGGGCAAGAGCCGCAGCACGGCCTCTGGTGCCGGGGCGGTCAGCACCTCGCGGCGCAGGGCTGTCGGTGTGCCGACATAATCCATGTACCAGCCCAGGTGCTTGCGCGCGACACGCAGGCCAAGCGCCTTGCCATAGAACGTGAGCATCGCCTCGTAGTGATTTGATACCATTTCAAGAAGCGCCCTGCCTTCCGGGATTTTCGGCGCCGTCGACCCGGCCCGCGCGGCGGCGATTTCGGCCAGCACCCAGGGCTTGCCCTGTGCCCCGCGCCCGACCATGACGCCATCCGCACCCGACTGCGCCAACGCCGTCCGGGCGGTGTCGGGGTCGATGATATCGCCATTCGCGATCACCGGGATGTCGACCGCGTCCTTGACCGCGCGGATGGCCCGCCAGTCGGCATGGCCCTTGTAGAACTGGCAGCGCGTGCGCCCGTGGATCACCACCATCCGCACCCCTGCCGCCTCGGCGCGTCGGGCAAGTTCCGGCGCGTTGCGCATACCGTCGTCCCACCCCAGCCGCGTCTTCAGCGTGACCGGCACCGACACCGCCCCCGCCACGGCGTCGATCAACCGCAGCGCGTGATCCGGATCGCGCATCAGCGCAGAGCCGGAATAGCCCCCGACCACCTTTTTGGCGGGGCACCCCATGTTGATGTCGATGATGCGCGCGCCCGACGCTTCGACGAACCGCGCCGCCTCGGCCATCCAGTATGGATCGCGACCGGCCAGCTGCACGGAGGTGTTGGCGACCCCGAAGCCCAGCTCCGCCTTCTCGCGCGTGGCCCATTTGCCCTGTACCAGTTCCTGACTCGCGATCATCTCGCTGACCACCAGCCCCGCGCCGAAACCCGCCACGAGGCTGCGGAACGGAAGATCGGTGATACCCGCCAGAGGAGCGAGGAAAACCGCAGGGGCTATGTCCGTATCGCCGAGGTTCACAAAAGCGCGCCTTTTTATTGTGCACGTGACATCCAGCTACTCCGTCGTCGGCGATGTTTCAATTCAACACCGGCCAACCTGCGCTGTGAAAATGCGCGCATGCCTAATTTTTAGGCAAACGCCCCGCTGCGTTGCGCCTGACCGGCGGCTGAAATACACAGGCCCCGCCCGAAACAAGGATCGGACCATGCGCATCGCCGCCATCATCGTTGCCGCCGGCCGTGGCACCCGGGCGGGTGGTACGGAGCCGAAGCAATGGCGCACCATCGCGGGACAAACGGTGGCGCAATGGACGCTGACGCGCTTTGATCGCGCGAACACGCGGGTTCTTGTCGTGCACCCGGACGATGCCGCGCGCGCGGACGCGCTGTTCGGGGGCTGCGCCGTGCGGTGCGTGACGGGGGGCACAACCCGGGGGGAATCGGTGCGCGCCGGGCTCGAGGCGCTGGCAGACGATCCGCCCGACCTGGTCTTGATTCACGATGTCGCCCGCCCCTGCGTAAGTTCAAGAGTGATCGACAACGTGTTGTCTGCGCTTGAGAATTCCCAAGGCGCGGCCCCCGCGCTTGCGGTGACGGATGCGCTGTGGACAGGGGCGGACGGGCGCGTCACGGGGGTGCACCCGCGCAACGGCTTGTTCCGCGCGCAGACGCCGCAGGGGTTCCACTTCGCCGCAATCCTCGCCGCCCATCGCGCCAGTGACGGCACCGCCGCCGATGACGTCGCGGTGGCGCGGTCCGCGGGAATGTCGGTTGCCATTGTCGAAGGCTCTGAGGACAATCTGAAAATCACCGGCCCCGCGGATTTCGCGCGCGCCGCTGCGATACTGGAGAGAGAGAATGGACATCCGCCTCGGTAACGGCTTCGACGTGCATCGCTTCAAGGCGGGCGATCATGTCACGCTTTGCGGGATCGACGTGCCCCACGACTTCGCGCTCGACGGGCATTCGGACGCCGACGTGGGCATGCACGCGGTCACCGATGCGATCCTTGGCGCCCTCGCCGAGGGTGATATCGGGCGGCACTTTCCGCCTTCGGAACCAGCGTGGAAAGGGGCCGCCAGCGACATCTTCCTGCGCCATGCAGTCGATCTGGCGGTCACGCGCGGATTTACAATTTCGAACATAGACCTGACGATTATCTGCGAAAAACCCAAGGTTACCCCGCATTCATCGAACATGATCGACCGAATGGCGGAAATCATGGGCATCGAGCGGTCGCGCGTGTCGATCAAGGCCACAACGTCGGAACGGCTGGGCTTCACCGGCCGCGAGGAAGGCATCGCGGCGCTGGCGACCGCAGCACTGGTGTCGGCATGAGCAGGCTGATCGCGACGGTCTTCGGGGTGGGCAATCTTCGGCCCGCGCCCGGCACCTGGGGTTCGCTCGCCGCGCTGCCGATGTTCTGGGGGCTCTACACGCTGACCGGCTTTTTCGGCGCGCTGGTGGGGATCGCGGCGGTCATCGCCGTGGGCACCTGGGCCATCGGTGTCGAGACCTTCGGCGCCACGGATCATGACCCCTCGGAGATCGTGATCGACGAGGTCGCGGGCCAGTGGATTGCGCTTCTGACGGTGGCCTATGGCGCGCATTTCACCGGGTCCGACATTCTGGCGCTCTGGCCGGGCTGGGTGGCGAGCTTCGTGCTGTTCCGGCTGTTCGATATCTGGAAGCCGTGGCTGGTCGGGCGCGCGGACCGCATGGGCACCGCCTGGGGCGTGATGCTTGACGACCTGATCGCGGGGGTCTTCGCGGCGTTGGCGACCTTCGCGCTTGGCGCGCTTTGGCATCTGGCGATGTGATGGGCGCGCTCGCGGAACGCCTGCTGGACCTGGCGGTTGCGAAAGGCGCCACCGTCACCACCGCCGAAAGCTGTACCGGCGGCATGATCGCGGCGGCGATTACCGACATCGCCGGGTCGTCCGACATCTTCGGGCGCGGCTTCGTGACCTATTCCAACGCCGCCAAGTCCGAGATGCTGGGCGTCCGGACCACCACGCTTGAGGCACACGGCGCGGTCTCGGAACCGGTCGCCGCCGAGATGGCCGAGGGCGCGCGCCGCGCCGCAAATGCCGACCTTGCCATCGCGGTCACCGGCATCGCGGGCCCCGGCGGGTCAGAGCACAAGCCCGAAGGCCGGGTCTGTTTCGCCCTGGCTACGGCCACAGGAACGCAAACCGAAACGGTCGAATTCGGCGCACAGGGCCGGGCCCGCGTCAGGGCCGCGTCACGCGATCACGCGCTTGGGCTGATGATCGCGGCCCTCGACACCTAGGCGACTCAAGACCGCCAAATAATGTGGCACAGGCGCTGCAATGTCGCCCAAAATTTAGTCACCTGCCGGATCGCGCGCTTTTTCTGCCCCCTTGAGCATCATCGCCGCTTTGTGCCGCCTGTTTTTTGCGCTTTCACCCCGCGACAACAAAAACCTCAGAGGGAACAGTCGCCATGAATGGAGCGGATACCGCCTGGATCATCGTCGCAACGGCACTTGTCTTGTTCATGACACTGCCCGGGCTCGCGCTGTTTTACGGTGGGCTGGTGCGGGCGCGCAACGTGCTTAGCGTGTTCATGCACTGCTACGCCATCGCCTGCCTGATGAGCGTGCTGTGGTTCGCGGTCGGCTATTCCATCGCCTTCGGTGACGGTGGAGCGGTCTGGGGCGGGCTCGGCAAGGCCTTTCTGAACGGGGTTACCGTCGACAGCCTGTCGGGCACCCTGCCCGAGGTCCTGTTCTTTGCCTTCCAGATGACCTTCGCCATCATCACCCCGGCGCTGATTGTCGGTGCCTATGCGGAACGCGTCGGCTTTGGCTTTGTGCTGGTGTTTTCGGGTCTGTGGATGCTGCTGTGCTATGCGCCGGTAGTGCATTGGATCTGGGGCGGCGGCATGCTGTCCGATGGCGGCATCTTCGGCGAGACCGGCGTGCGCGATTTCGCGGGCGGCATCGTGGTGCACGAGACGGCGGGCCTTGCCGCCATCGTCATCGCGATGTTCCTCGGGCCGCGTCAGAACCGGACGACGCCGCCGCACAATCCCGGCTACACCATGATCGGCGCGGCGATGCTGTGGGTCGGCTGGTTCGGCTTCAACGGTGGCTCGCAACTGGCGGCGGATGGCGGGGCCGCGATGGCACTGACGGTCACGCATATCTCGGCAGCGACGGCATCGCTGACATGGGCGCTGTGGGAACGGATCAAGTTCGGCAAGGCATCCATGGTCGGCATGGTAACCGGCACCATCGCGGGCCTTGCCTCGATCACCCCCGCATCGGGCTTCGTCGGCCCCGTCGAGGCGCTGGTCATCGGGGCCGTGGCGGGCATCCTCTGCCAGGAAGCGGTCAACCTGATCCGCAACAAGCTGCGGATCGACGATACGCTGGATGTCTTCGCGGTGCATGGCGTCGGCGGCATCTTCGGCACCATCATGATCGCGCTGTTCGGGGCGGGAAGCTGGGTTGCACAGCTGGGCGGGCTTGCGGTGGTCGGCGTCTTCACCATCGTCGTGACCGTGGTGCTGATTGTCGTGACCAAGGCGATCACCCCGCTGCGCGTCGATGAAGAGACCGAGCATAGTGGCCTCGACATCATGGTGCATGGCGAACGGGCCTACGACCACGCCAGCTAGGGCGGATGCATCGAACCTTCGGGCGGGCCTGTAACGGGCCCGCCCTTCGCGTGTCAGGACATCCGGTCGATTTCTGGTTTTTCCGGTGGCGCGGCGGCGATCTGGCTCATCATGTAGCCGTTTTCTGCGGCCTCGAAGCCACGCGGCGGACGCCCCGCAGGGCCGCGACCGGGGGGCGCTGCCTCTGGTCTGCGATGCCCCTGACGCCCGCACGCGCCCCCCGCCAGGCCGACCGGCACCAAGGCCCGCGCGGGGCCCGCCGCCGCGCCCCGCGCAAACTGGACCGGGCCTGTCGCAACGGATGCGGCGGACGCGGCGTCGGCACCGATATCCGCATCCTGCATCGCAGCGACAAACCCATCGCGATCTGGGACGGCTCGCACCATCTCATTATCCTTCGCAGCCTCGCCCCCGCGACAGATGTCGGATGGTTTCGTGGCAAAATCCGGGCGTGCCCGCAGGTTTTGCAACCGATGGTTAACGTCTCAGGCGTACAACGTGGCCGCGCGCCGCTCGAACGCGCGCACGATCCGTTGCATCGCCTCGTAGAAAAACATGCCCGCAGCCCCTTGCAGAATGCGGTTCTTGAACTCGAAATCCACGAAGAAGGAGATCTCGCAACCGCCATCCACATCGCGAAAGGTCCATCGGCTTTCCAGATACTTGAACGGTCCGTCCAGGTATTCGGTGTCGATCTGCCGCTTCTCGGGCCACAGCGTCACGCGGCTGCCGAAGCGTTCCCGGAACACCTTGAACGAGATGACCAGATCGGCCAGCATCACGCACCTGTCCCCCAGATCGTCGGTCGACCGCACCCGCGCCGCGGCGCACCACGGCAGGAATTCGGGGTAATCGCCCACATCGGCCACGAGCCTGTACATCTGGTCGGCGCTGTAAGGCAGCGTCTTTGTTTCGGAATGGGTGGTCATAAGGCTCCGGTCCGGTGGTGACACTGTGCCAAGATGTCGTATAGAGACCGGATAAAATCAAGGGAACCGGATGTCTCAGCCAGCTTATGTCATTGACGAGATGATTTCGGCCAAGTCGATCGCCGCCCGGATCGAGAAGCTTGCCCAGGAAATCGCGACCGAGTTTGCCGGGACCGAAAAGCTGGTGGTGGTCGGGCTGTTGCGCGGGTCCTTCGTGTTCATCGCCGATCTGGTGCGCGAACTGAACCTGCCGGTCGAGGTCGATTTTCTTGAAGTATCGTCCTACGGGAACAACATGGAATCGAGCCGCGAGGTGCGCATTCTCAAGGACCTTCGGACGGGCATCGAAGGGCGCGACGTGCTGGTGGTCGAGGATATCGTCGATACCGGCTACACGCTGAGCCACGTGATCCGGTTGCTCGAAAGCCGCAATCCGCACAAATTACGCACCATTGCATTGCTCGACAAACCGTCGCGCCGCGAGGTCGAGGTGCGCGCGGACTGGATCGGCTTTGAGATCCCGGACGAATTTGTCGTCGGATACGGCATCGACTACGCCCAGAGGGACCGCAACCTGCCCTGTATCGGCAAGGTGCGGTTTACGGAGTAGACCCCGATGCGGATGCTGATGCGCATGCGGATGTGGGCGCAACGCTCCAAGAGCGCGGGTCAGGTGAAGTTCATGCTGGCGATCTTTGCAGCGTGCCTCGCGCTTTATGCCGTGGAACGATGGATCGGCTGGCCCGATGCGCTGACGACGAACCGCACGGCCCCTCCCAACCGGATCGCGGACTAAGGTAGAACCGGATGCCCGGCCCAGATGTGTCGGTCCCGATCCGGACAGCATCGGGCTGACCCGCGCCGGTCGACAGACGCGCACCCGGCCCCGGACCTGATCCGGGGCCGCGTCGCATCTGTTCCCCGCGCCCGGGCATGACACGCGGATCCGCCGCAGGCTGATCGCCCGGTCAATAGATCATCCCCTCGTATAGTTTCCGCCCCGCCGCCACCCGCGCCCAGCCAAGCGGTGACAGATCGAGCGTGCGGTAGCCGCCATGGGCGATCCACTCCGCCACGCCGCGCCCTGCCGCCGGTGCGTGCTGGATGCCATGACCGGAAAACCCGGTGCAGAAGACGAGGTTGGCGAATGTGTCATGCGGACCGATGATCGCGTTCTGGTCCAGCGTGCACATTTCGTATTGCCCTGCCCAGGCCCGGTCGAGCCGCAGCTCCTCCATCGCGGGGATGCGCTGCGCCAGCGGCGGCCAGAAGGCATCGACGAGCAGGTCGTGATCCGGCTCGAAGTCGTCCGGGTCGTCGCTTTCGCGCTCGGGCGGCGGTTGAATACCGCCGATAAAACCCGCGCCCTCGGGCCGCACCCAGAGCCCCGAGGTGTCGAAGATCATCGGAAAGCCCGCCTGCGCCACCGGTGCGCGAAAGGCAAAGGCCGTGCGTTTGCGGGGTACCACCGGCAGCGCTATTCCCAGACCGGTCACCAAACGCGCCGACCCGGCCCCCGCCGCGATCACGCACCAGTCGCAGGGCAGCGTCGTGCCGTCCATCAGGCGCACGCCCGTAACCGCATCGCCCTGTCCGACGACCTGGTCCACATCGGTGCGGACATAGGCCGCCCCGGCGGCTTTCGCGGCCCGCATGGCATGGGTCAGCAACGACCAGGCGTCGAACCATCCTTCGTTTCGGGTGCCGAACGCACCGCAGGCCAGATCGTCGGTGGCAAGAAAGGGAAACCGCGCCCGCAGCGTGGCCTGGTCCAGCAACGCCACCTCGGCCCCGGCGCGGGTCTGCATCTCGACCAGTGCCGCACGCGACGTGGCCTGACCGGCGGTTGCCAGAACCAGGTACCCGGCTTCGCGAAAACACATCTCGGCGGCCCGCGCGCGCAGGAAGGCGGCGCCGTAGAGCGACATTTCGACCAGAAGCGGCGTGTCGAATTGCGTTCGGATCGACGCCGCCGACAGCGCCGTGGACGACCGTGCATAGGTCGGGTCGCGTTCGATCACCGTGATGCGCCCGGCAAAACCTTCCCGGCGCAGGTTCCAGGCGGTGAAGCTGCCCATCGCCGCCCCGCCCAGAATGACCACGTGGTCAGGCAAACGATTTCACTTCTATTCCTGCAGCTTGCAAGCCGTCTTTTACGCGCTGCGCAAGGTTGACCGCATCCGGCGTGTCGGAATGCACGCAGATCGAATCAATGGGCGTTTCCAGGCGCTTTCCGGACACCGTCTCGATTGCGCCCTCCCTGACCATCTGCGCGACCCGCGCCGCAGCGACGTCCGGATCGTGGATCACCGCGCCCGGTTTCTTGCGGTTGACCAGGGTGCCGTCCTCCTCGTAGGCGCGGTCGGCGAAGATCTCGGAGGCGACGGTCAGCCCCGCCTCGCGCGCGGATCGTTCCTGATGGCCAAGCGCGATGGACAGCGACACCAGCGTCGGATCGACCGCCTTGATCGCGCGGGTCACCGCGTCGCCGATGTCGCGGTTCTGGGAACCGAGATTGCCCAGCGCGCCATGCGGTTTCACATAGGTGATCCGGTGCCCCGCATAGGTCGCCATCGCCTGCGCCGCACCGATCTGGTAGGCCACCAGCCGCTCAATCTCGCCGGTGGTGAAGGGGATGTTGCGGCGTCCGAACCCCCAGAGGTCGGGGAAGCCCGGATGCGCACCGATGGCCACGCCACGCTCCCTGGCCATGGCAAAGACCTGCGCCATGATTTCCGGATCGCCCGCGTGAAAGCCGCAGGCCACGTTGGCGGAGGTCACGATGCCGAGGATCGCCGCGTCATCGCCCGAGGTATAGGCCCCGAAGCCCTCGCCCATGTCAGAATTCAGATCGACCCGTGTGACCGCCATCGCCGTGCCCTTTCCCGCCATGCCCCAAGGGAACGGCATGCGGCGGCGTCTTGCAAGGGGGAAGCGGCGCGATCAGTCGGCCACCGGCACCGTGTAGTTCAGAACCATGCGACCGCCATCGGGGTAGATCGTCTGGCCGACCATATAGGACGCATCCGGCCCGGCAAGAAAGGCCGCGACGGCGGCGATCTCGGACGGCTCGCCGCAGCGTCCTGCGGGCGTGCGCGACAGGATCGTCCGGCGCGCGGCATCCGATTGCATCACCGACTGGCGCACCATGTCGGTCAGGATCGTGCCCGGCCCGATGGCGTTGACGCGGATGCCATGCGGAATGAGCCCCACCGCCATCACCGCCGTCAGTTGCTTCATGCCGCCCTTTGAGCAGGCATAGGCCACGGTGTTCGGGATCGCCAGTTCGGCATTGACCGACGACATGTTGATGACCGCGCCGCCCTCGCCCTGGGCGATCATCTGGCGCGCCACCGCCTGCCCCAACAGGAACGGCGCCTTGAGGTTGACCGCGAGGGTCTTGTCAAAGCCATCCTCGGGGAAATCGACGAAATCGGCCTGCACGATGACGCCGGCATTGTTGATCAGCACGTCGCAGCGCCCGAAGGCCTCGACACAGGCCGCGACGATGGCAGTCGCGCCCGTGCCATCAAGCACCGAAAGGTCCGCCACGTGGGCCACGGCCCGACTGCCCAGCCGGTCGACGGCGGCCAGCAGTTCCGCCTCCTTGAGGTCCACCATGAAGACGCGGTCGCCATCGGCGAGAAAGCGTTCGGCGCAGGCCAGGCCCAGCCCTTGGGCGGCACCGGTGATGATGACGGCGCGGTCGTTTTCTCGCATCGGGCTCTCCTTTGGCGCGGGTTCAGGCGCAGTCTGACAAAAGCGCGCGCGGGCGCAACCCCGGGATCAGGGCAATTGGCGACACAAGCCCGCCGGTGGCCGCGTGCCCGCCGCTGATCCGACCGCTTGGGTTTGGGCGTTGCCCCACAATCGCTCGGTCGCGGTGTGCACCTTGGGGTGGGCGGGTTCCAACCTGCGCGGCCTCACCCCAAAAGGCCCGGAGCTAGGGGTCCAGCCCCTCGAACCAGTCGAGCGCCATCGCGGTCCAGCCTTGCGGCACCGCATGGCCGCCATCGAACAGCGCAAACTCCAGCGTCGCACCGGGCACGCAGCTGTCCCAGCCGCGGCGCATGTAGACAGCGTCGGTCGCGTGCCGGTCGGCCTTCAACGCGCAGCCGTTGGTGACGCGCCAGACCGACATGGCGTGCCACACGTCACCCTGCGCCACCGCACCCGGCGCATCGACTGTCGCACCGCGCAGGAGCCGTCCCTCGAGCGGGACAACCGCATCGCGCCAGCCATGTGTGTGGAACAGCCGCACCGGCCCCGCGCAGGACACAGGGTGGGGCCGCCAGAAACTGCCCGCGACCGGCGCATAGGCGGCGAAGGCATCGGGGGCGGCGCAGGCAAGATAGCTGGTCATCGACCCGCCGATCGAAAAACCCGCCAACAGCATCCCGTCGCGCGCCAGCCCGAACCGGCTGGCGGCGTCGTCGGCCACCGCTTGCAGAAAGGCGACCGCGTCGCGCGGCTGGGCGCGGTCGGGATGGAACGCCCAGGACCGACCGTTGCGCCCCGGTCGCGGCGTGCCGTCGGGCGCGATCACCGCGTAGCCACGCCCCAGCGCCGTCTCGACCAGACCGCGCATGGACAGCACGCCCTGCCCGCTCGACCCCCAGCCATGCAGAAAGACCAGCGCGGGCGTCCCCGCGCGCGGGGTTTCGGGCAGCTCGATATGATAGCTGCCGCCCGCGATCTTGCAGGGGTCGGGCGCAACCACGCACCCCGCCTGCCCGCTATGAGGCAGCAGCGCCGCGAGGATCGTGATCAGAATGAGAGGCAAGCGCATGGCGGACACCATTGACGGGTGGTGAAGATGGCCCAGTGAACGGCAGACCAGCGGCATCGGTCAAGGAGACCGGTCTCCGGCAGGCAACGGGTGCCAGCGTCCCCCGCGTCACTCCCCGGCAAGCACGGCATCGCCCTCGGCGTCGAGCGCGGCCCGGATCCGCGCCCGCTCGCTGCGCGCCCGGGTCTGCACGCGCGGCTCGCGCAGCGACAGCGGCGTATCGAGGCGCAGCGGCAGGAATCCGTGCTCGGCCACGGGCAACGACGACATCCGCGACAGCATCGGGGCTGCGACCAGGCTGAGCGCAACAGGGGCCAGCCACAGCGACAGCACCCCCGCCACCATGCCCGCGACCATTCCCAGCCCGAGCACCGTTTCGAGCCAGTGAAAGCGCAGCAGCGTGCCCCAGCCGTAATGCTGCGTGCCGCGCGCCTGCGGGGCCCAGGGGTTGGCGCGGCCCAGCAGCGCGCGCAGGACGGCCACGCTTTGTTGCACCATGAGGATCGGCGCATAGAGGATCGCCAGCGCGATCTCGACCAGTGTCGTCGCGGCAAAGCGCCCGACCCCGCCATAAAGCTGCACCACGCCGCGCGTCGCCGCCAGAAGCGCCGCCGCCACGATCTTGGGCAAAAGCAGCATCACGTAGATGAAAGCCAGAAACCAGACCCCGTCGATCCGGCTGGATTGCGGCCAGACCGGCGCAAAGGGATTGGCGGGGCTGAAATAGCTGACCTCGCCCGCCGTCATCGGCAGAAAGGCGGACCAGACCACCAGAAGCACGAACCACGCGGGCGACAGCAGGTAGGCAAACGCCCCCTGCAGCAGGTGGAACCGCGAAATCGGGTGAAAGCCGCGCGCCGCCAGAAGCCGCAGATGTTGCAGGTTGCCCTGACACCAGCGCCGGTCGCGCAGCACGTAGTCGATCAGCGTGGCCGGTGTCTCTTCGAAGGAGCCTCCGGCGCGGGGCAGGAACCGCACTGCCCAGCCCGCCCGGCGCAGCATCCCGGCCTCGACGAAATCGTGGCTCAGGATCAGCTCGTCGCGCCCGTCGCGGCCCCGCAGATGCGGCAGCTGCGCGCTGTCGGCAAAGGCCCGGGTGCGGATGATGGCGTTATGGCCCCAGTAATTGCCCTCGGATTGCGACCAGAGCGACAGTCCCTCGGCCAGCAGCCAGCCATAGACCGAGGTGGCGAATTGCTGCATCCGGCCGAACAGCGTCTCGGCCGAGATCAGCACCGGGAAGGACTGGATCAGGCCGGCATCGGGGTCGCGCGCCATCGCGTCGCTGAGATGCCTTATGCCCGCGCCGGTCATCAGGCTGTCGGCATCGAGCACGATCATCGCATCCCATGCCGCGCCGTATTCGGCGATCCAGTCGTTGATATTGCCCACCTTCTTGTCGGTATTGGCGGCGCGGCGGCGGTAATGCACCGCGATCCGGGGTCCGGCCTCGGCGCGCAGGTGCCCGACCGCGCGCACCTCTTCGGCGGCGATGGCCGGGTCCTGCGTGTCCGACAGGATGAAGAAGGCAAAGGTGTCGCGGGCCGGGCCCTGTTCGAGGTCGCGCCGCATCGCCGCGACATTGCCCGTCACGTCCGACGGGGTCTCGTTGTAGATCGGCACCAGCAGCGCGATCCGCTGTGCCGGGCCGCGCGGACGTCGATCGGCGCGGCGGCCCAGGATCAGCCGCACCGCCGCCAGCGCCACCGCGGAGACCGACAGCGACACCCAGATGAAGGTCAACCCGATCAGCAGCGTCACCAGCCCTTCCTGCGCGGTAAAGCCACCCGCGTCGAACCAGCGCACCAGCCCCGCGATCAGCGACAGCGTGATCGCCAGCGCCGGGCCAAACGCCCCGATCCGCCACCAGAGGTCGCGACGGCGATGGCGCGGCATGGCCCGCCCGGGCGGTGCGGCCCGGTCAAAGCGTTGCGCCTGCATCGCCAGCGGCGCGCGCGGCGGCATCATCCTGTCCTGCGCGCCCGTCATGCCGTCCACCGATAGAGCCAGACTTCGGACAGCGGCCCGTCGCCTTGCCGCAACTGCGCGCGCATCTCGATCACGTCGGCATCGCCGGGATCGAGGGTGAAGCCCAGCCGCAGCCCCCCGGTCTGGGGATTGCGCTCGATGATCGGGGCCACGATCTGGCCCCGTGCCGCCCGCACCAGCGGCTCGATCCCGGCCGGATCCTGCGCCACGCCGTCCTTGGGGGCGAAATCGATGGCAAAGCGGATGCCGCCGCCGCGCGCAGCACCCGCGCGGGTGTTGTGCACCCGCAGACCGGTGCCGTATTCAGCCCGGTCGCTCCAGGTCATGTCATAGGCAAAGGCATGCGACCCCCCCGGCTCCAGCGGTTCGGCGGGACGCCAATAGGCTACGATATTGTCGTAGACCTCGTCGTCGGTGGGGATCTCGACCAGCGTCACCTCGCCCCGGCCCCAAGCCCCGCGCGGCGCGATCCAGAGCGACGGACGCCTGTGGTAAAGCGCCTGAAGATCGCCGAAATCCTCGAAGTTCCGGGCCCGCTGCATCAGTCCGAAACCCTTGGGGCCATCGTCCTGAAAACCGCTGATCTGCAGCGTCTTGGGGTTGGCCAGCGGTCGCCAGATCGTCTCTCCGTTGCCATTTTCGATCAACAGCCCGTCGGAATCGTGGATCGCCGAGCGGAAATCGGAAAATCGGTCTCGGTTGGTGTCGTCGAACTGGAACATCGAGGTCAGCGCGCCGATACCGAAATGCGCCATGCGGCTGCGCGCGAAGATCTCGGCCTCGACCCCGATCTCCAGCGCTTCTCCAGGCGTGATCTCAAAGCGGTAGGCCCCGGTGCAGGACGGACTGTCGAGCAGCGCGTGCAGCACGGTCGTATCCGCACCGCGCGCCGGCCTTTCGATCCAGAAATGCCGAAACTCGGGAAATTCCTCGCCCGAGGGTTCGCCCGTGTCGATGGCCAGCCCGCGCGCCGACAACCCGTAGGTCTGGCCCGCGCCGATACCGCGGAAATAGCTCGCCCCCTGGAACACCGCGAATTCGGTAAAGATGCCCAGGCGCTCCAGCTCGGCGCGCAGGCGAAAACCGGAATAACCCAGCGTGTCGTCCACCGGCAAATCGGGGAACTGGTCGGTGGTGTCGAACACGGCCAGATCGAACAACACGGGCCGCGCCGCCCCGCCCGCAACCACGTCAAGGCGGATCGGCGTCGGAAAATACAGCCCCGGCGCAAAGACATCGAGGCGCAGGGGCGCGTCGGTGCCTTCCCACAGCGCATTCCGGGCATCGAACCAGATCGCGCGATACTGATCATAGCTCAGATCGGTCCAGGCCTTGGGAATGCGCGGCGGCGGGGCATAGGGGGTCTGCGCCAGACGCCGCGCCAGCAGGCGCACGTCGCCGGAGGCAAAGGGTTTCGGCGTGCCCAGTCGCAGCCCCGGCTCATCGGGGGCCGTAACGTCGCCCGCGCGCACAGGCAGGGCAAGGGCCGCCAACAGCCCGGCAAGAACATCGCGTCTCAGCATGTCATGGGGTCCCCTTCGCCCGCCGCCAGGGCTGCGACTTGAACCAGCCCGCGCCATAGGCCACCGCGACGAGAAGCAGCGCACCGGCCAGATTGACGGCGAACATCGTCAGATGATTGCGGCCCAGCACGTCAAGCCAGAGCCCCATCAGCCGGGCGAGGTACATGGAGGCGATGAACACCGCCAGGGATTGCTGACCCACCTTCATGATGAAGGCAAGACCGCGCCGCCACAGCATCGCCGCGGCATGCCCGGACCCGGACCCCGCACCGGACGGGATCAGCCGCGCCCCCCGCGGCCCGACTGCAACCCAGGCCAGATAGGCCAGCGCCAGGAAGTGCACATAGCGCAGGATGCCGAAATCCGTCTTGGCGATCAGCAGGGCATAATCGCCGCGCCAGACCCGCACGAATTCGGACGCGCCGATGATGCGGAAATAGGCAAACGGCACGATCAGGATGACAATCAGCGCGGCGAGGATCACCAGACGCCGGTCAACCGGCGGCACCGGCAGCCAGCCCGCCATGAAAGCAAATCCGGTGAAGAAGATCAGCTGCCAGCCGAACGGGTTGAAGAACCATTCGCGGTCCGACCACGGCTCTGCCGGAAGCGACAGCATGTCGGCCTGCGCGGCGGCCCATAGTGCGACCACCACAAGCACTGCAAGCCCGCGGTGAACCGCGACCAGCGCCACGAAAAACGGCATCATGGCCAGGATGACCAGGTACATCGGCAGGATGTCGAAATAGTTCGGCACGTAGCTCAGCGTTAGCAGACCGATGAGGTTGGTCTCGGTCTCGTTGAAGAACGGATGCAGGTTAAGCTGGCCCACGTAGTCGCGCTCGAACGCGCCCGAGGCATTCAACGCGGCCATGGTCGCGGCGACCGCAAGGAAGAGCCCGATATGCGCCCAGTAGACCTGCCAGCAGCGAAACGCGACGCGCGCGGCCCCCAGCGCCCAGCCCCGATCGCGAAACACCGCGCCAAAGGCGATGGCCGACGCCATGCCCGAGCAGAAAACAAAGATCTCGGTCGCATCGGAAAACCCGAACCGCGCCGGAATCCAGAGCGTCAGCCAGTTGCCCGGCACATGCGCGATCAGGATGATGAACATGGCGATGCCACGGAAGAAATCGAGCCGCGGATCGCGCAGCGTGGACCGCGGGGTCGCGGTGGCATTCGGGAACGCGGCGGCGGTGGCCGACATGGGTGTCTCTGCAAGGCTCATTCGGCTGCTTCGTGCTTTCGGGACGGCGTGACAAGGCTGCTTACGGGTTTATCGGGCCGCGTAAAGGGCGACATTCCTGCGCGCGGCGGCAATGGCGGAGTCCCGCGTCTCAACGCGGCAAATATCCGGTATTGTCGGGTCATCCTGCGTGGCCTCCTGCTTCTGCGGCACAAGCCTAGGCGGCTGCGCTGCGCGATAGGGTTCACATACGCGGCAAAGCGCGGCTTTGTGAATTCCGGCTCGGCGGGAATTGGCGTCAGCGTCGGCGCGCGATTGCCGACCGGAGCATGTCGAGCACGCGGTCGCTGTCTTGTCCCATGCGGGGCGGCGGCGTCCGGTAGCGCACCGGCGTTTCCGAGAATTTCAAAGGATTGCCAAGTAGTTGCACGGCCCCCTTCACGCAATCCGGATGCGGCATCTCGATGACCGCGCCGCGCGCAACCGCCTGATCCGACATAAGCGCCTGTCCGACCGATTGGATCGGCCCGGCAGGCACGGTCTTGCCGGCCAGGCGCAAAAGCACATCCTTTTGCGCCAGTGGTGCCAGAATTTCCGCAATGATCGCCGTAAGATCGGCGCGATTTCTGGTCCTTAGCGGGTTTGTTTCAAAACGCGGATCACGGCCAAGCTCTTCCCGCCCCATTTCTGCGCAGAAGCGTCGGAACTGGGCGTCATTGCCGACAGCCAGGATCACGTGCCCGTCCGCACAGGCGAAGACATCGTAGGGCGCGATATTGGGATGCGCGTTGCCGCGCCGCTTCGGCTCCTGCCCCGAGGCCAGATAATTGGTGCCCTCGTTGATCAGCCAGGCCATCTGGGTGTCGACCAGCGCGACGTCGATGTGCTGCCCCACACCGGTCGCATCGCGGTGGCGCAGCGCGGCCAGAACCCCGATCGTCGCATACATGCCGCACATCAGGTCGGCAATGCCGACGCCCACCTTCATGGGCGGCCCATCGGGGGCACCGGTCAGCGCCATGATCCCGCCATAGCCTTGCGCCATCAGGTCATAACCCGCCAGGTGCCGGTTCGGCCCGGTCTGGCCGAAACCCGAAATCGAGCAATAGACAAGCTCTGGGCGCGCGGCGCAGAGCGCGGCATGGTCGAGCCCGAATTTCACCAGCCCGCCCGGCTTGAAATTCTCGATCACCACATCGGCCTGCATCGCGATCTCGCGCACCAGCGCCGCGCCGTGCTCGGTCGAGATATCGGCCGCCACCGACAGCTTGTTGCGGTTGGCGGCCATGAAATAGGCCGAAAGATCGCTCTGCCCGTCCCGGGTTTCGGCATAGGGCGGCCCCCAGGCGCGGGTATCGTCGCCACCCGTTGCGGGGTTTTCGATCTTGATCACGGTGGCCCCGAGATCGCCCAGCATCTGGGTCGCCGTCGGTCCGGCGAGGATCCGCGTGAGATCGCAGATAACCAGCCCGTCGAGCGCGCCCCGGGGTTCAGCGTGTTCCGTCATAGGCTCTCCGGTCGATCTTCGTGGCGGTCATGGCGAACGCGATGGCGGCACTTGCGGCGCGCAGGACGCCTTTTGCGCCGCCCGGTCCAAGGCGGCAGGCCCGTGCGGTCCGTGTCCCGGCCGGGTGCCGCACGGCCCGCATGACCGGACCCGACGCGATCAGTGCCAGAGATCGATCGACAAAGACAAGAAAGATCTCGCCAAGATGCGCGTTCTCCAGCATGGGCCCCGCCGCGGCCACTTGGCTTGCAGGCGCTCCGCCGCCCCCCAAATGACAAAGCCGCCGCCAGGGATGTCCCCGGCGACGGCCCTGGCCATCGGGACCTTTCCGCTCAGTTCAGCGCGGCATCGGTGACGACATGCGTCCAGGCCCCCTCGGGTGCCTTGGTGATCGCCGGGTTGTCATCCGAGATCGCCGACAGCAACGTGTCGACGGTCTGCTGGTAATCGTCAGGGTCCAGCGCGCCGTTCGACCCCGCGGTCAGCTTGGCAACCTCGCCCATCATGTAGGTCTGGTGCTCGATGGTCTGCGCCCCGGTCATGTCGTTCTCCACGACGATGGCAGCGGCCTCGTCGGGGTTGGCCTCGGCGTATTTCCAGCCCTTCATCGAGGCGCGCACGAAACGGACCATCTTGTCCTGGAACGCCGGGTCCTCGAGGTTCTCCTCCAGCACGTAAAGGCCATCTTCCAGCATGCCGACGCCTTCATCGAGGTAGTTGAAGTTCACCAGCTCGTCGGGTGTGTAGCCCGCATCCAGCACCTGACCGTATTCATTGTAGGTCATGGTCGAGATACAATCCGCCTGCCCCTGCAACAGCGGATCGACGTTGAACGCCTGCTTCAACACGGTGACACCATCGTCGTCCGCGCCATCCGTGGCGACACCCAGCTGCGCCATCCAGGCATAGAACGGATACTCGTTGCCGAAGAACCAGACGCCCAGGGTGCGACCGGGGAAATCCTTGGGGCTCTCGACACCGGTCGACTTGAGGCAGGTCAACTGCAACCCGCCCGTGGCAAAGGGCTGGGCGATATTGACCAGCGGCACGCCGCGTTCCCGCGCCGCCAGACCCGCGGCCATCCAGGTCACGATCACGTCCGCGCCGCCCCCGGCGATGACCTGCTCGGGCGCGATGTCCGGACCGCCGGGCTTGATCTCGACGTCCAGGCCTTCCTCTTCGTAGAACCCCTGTGCCTCGGCGACATAGTAACCCGCGAACTGCGCCTGCGTGACCCATTTCAGCTGCAGCGTGACCTCGTCGAGATCCTGCGCCTGCACCGCCGGGGCCATCATCCCCAGAACGGCGGCAGCACTGATAAACATCCGTTTCATATCGTAACCTCCATGTCGGTCCTGCCTTCTCGCCCGGATGTCTTCAGCTCCGGTGCGACGGGTGCCAGAACGTGACCCGTTTCTCGACCGCGGCGACCGCCCCATAAAAAAGCGTGCCCGCCAGCGCGGCAACCACAATCTCGGCCCAGACCATGTCCAGTGCAAGCTGCCCGACCGAGGTCGAGATACGAAACCCCACCCCCCGGATCGGAGAGCCGAAAAATTCCGCAACGATGGCTCCGATCAGCGCCAGCGTGGTCGATATTTTCAGGCCGTTGAAGATGAACGGCATCGCCGCGGGCAGGCGCAGCTTCAACAGGGTCTGCAGATAGCTGGCCCCATAGGTGCGCATCAGGTCGCGCTGCATCGCCGATGTGTCCGCAAGGCCCGCCACCGTGTTCACCAGCATCGGAAAGAACACCATGACCACCACCACGGCGGCCTTCGATTCCCAGTTGAACCCGAACCACATCACCAGGATGGGCGCGGTCCCGACGATGGGAAGCGCGGCCATGAAATTGCCAACCGGCAGGATGCCGCGGCGCAGGAAATCCGTCCGGTCCGCAAGGATCGCCACCAGAAAGGCCGCGGTGCAGCCAATGGCGAAGCCCGACAGCGCGCCCTTGACGAAAGTCTGCACGAAATCCTGCCAAAGCACATCGGTCTGCGCCAGGAACGTGGTGCCGATGACCGTGGGGGCCGGCAGGATCACCCCCGGCACGTTCAGCCCCCGCACCACCAGCTCCCAGATCCCCAGAAGCGTCAGCCCGAAGACGATCGGCACGGCCAGTTGCGCGCCCCGCGTCCCGGACAGCGGCCCCGTCGCCAGCCGCGCGTTCACGGCCCAGCCCGCAAGCCAAAGCGCAAGTGCCGCGATCAGCAACGCCATGCCACGCCCTCCGGTTTGCCGCGCGTCCACCGGCTTGGCGCGCCTGCCTTTCCATTTTCCAAATACGCAGTTCCCGACCGCCCCCAAGGGCGCGCGGCAAAGACGGGGCGCGCCCGCGCCACGCTCATCGCTGCATCCCCATCCTGCGCAACAGCATGCGCTCGAACACCCCGATCAGACCGACGCAGAGCGCCGCGAGGATGGCCGCGGCGAAGAGCGCCGACCAGATCTGCACGGTCTGGCCGTAGTAGCTGCCCGCCAGCAGCCGCGCGCCAAGGCCCGCCGTCGCTCCGGTCGGCAATTCGCCGACGATGGCCCCGATCAGGGCGGCGGCAAAACCGATCTTCAGCGACGCAAACAGGTAGGGCATCGACGACGGCAGGCGAAGCTTCCAGAACGTCTCGGGCTTGCTGGCCCCGTAGGTGGCCAGAAGATCGAGCTGCATCGCCGCCGGCGACCGCAACCCCTTCACCATGCCCACGATCACCGGAAAGAACGACAGATAGGCCGAGATCACCGCCTTCGGAACCAGCCCCTGGATGCCCACGGAATAGAGCACCACGATGATCATCGGCGCGATGGCGATGATCGGGATGGTCTGGCTGACGATGGCCCAGGGCATGACGCTCATGTCCATCACCCGGCTGTGCACGATACCCACCGCCAGCAGGATGCCCAGCACCGTCCCGATAACAAAGCCCAGACCTGTGGCTGACAGGGTCACCCAGGCGTGGTAGACAAGGCTCCGCTTCGACGTGGGGGCCATCCCGACGGTGGATTTCCACAACTCGACCGCCACCTGGTGCGGTGCCGGCAGTCGCGCGCGATCCTGGTCATAGGCCGAGGCCGCCGCGATGCCGGGATTGGCAAGCGCCAGCGCCAGCCCCCCCATCTGCCGCCGCTCGGCGGGGCTTTCGGGGATGACGACGGCACCGGCGCGGCTGGCGTCGAGCACCGATTGCGCCGCGTTCATCGGGATGCAGGCAAGATACCAAAGCCCGATCAGCACCGCGACAACACTCAGCACCGGCGCCACGCCCGCAACCATCCCCCGCGACCAGAGCGCCACGCGCCCTGACCGGCCGACACCCGCGCCCTGTGCCGAAATCGACGCCGTCTCGATCATCGTGCGCCCCTTCCGCCAAGCCCCGTTGCCGCGTCGCGGGCGCGCGCGCCGGGCCTTTGCTGTCCGCCTGCCCCGCGCATCACACCGTTTCCATCCCGGCGCGCAGACCTTCACGAACGCGGTGGGCAATGTCGATGAAGGCCTGGCTTTCGCGGATATCGAGCGGGCGATCCTTCGGCAGCGGGCTGTCGATCACGTCCGAGATGCGCCCCGGTCGCGGGCTCATCACCACGATCCTGGTGGACAGGTACACCGCCTCGGGGATCGAATGGGTGACGAAGAGCATGGTCTTTCCGGTCCGCCCCCACAGCTTGAGCAACTCCGCGTTCAGATGGTCGCGCACGATCTCGTCGAGCGCGCCGAACGGCTCGTCCATCAACAGGATCGCCGCATCGAAGGCCAGCGCCCGCGCGATCGAGGCACGTTGCTGCATGCCGCCCGACAATTGCCACGGGAATTTCTTCTCGAACCCGTCCAGATCGACCAGCGCCAGCGTTTCCTTGACCCGACGGGCCTTTTCCTCGGCGGAATAGCCCATGATCTCCAGCGGCAGGCGGATGTTGCCGCCGATGGTGCGCCAGGGATACAACCCCGCCGCCTGGAAGACGTAGCCATAGGCGCGCGCGCGGCGGGCCTCTTCCGGGGTCATGCCATCGACCGTCAGACTGCCGCCCGTGGGCTGCTCAAGCCCCGCGACACAGCGCAGGAACGTCGTCTTGCCGCAGCCCGACGGGCCGATGAAGGACACGAACTCGCCCTTTTCGATGTCGAGATTGACATCCTTCAGCGCATGGACCGGTCCGTCATTGGTCTGGAACGTCAGATTGAGATCCTTGGCGCGGATCACGGGGGCAGCGGTCACAGGGCAAGTCCTCCGACAGGGGCGGTGCGGGCGGTTGGCGGCGGGTTCAAATCCCCGCCGGGATGTTCATCGGATCGCGGTGGATCATCTTGGGCGCGGTCAGTGCCTTCCACTTCGACAGCGCCGCATGGGCCGACGGGAAGGCCGGACGCGGCACAAAGCGGCCCCGGCCCGGCTGCGGCTGGCTGTTCTGCCCCCAGGCCCAGATGACCTCGCCCCGGCTCAGCGTGTAGCGCGGCTGGGCCTTGACCTCGAAGCCCTCGAAGACGTTGTAATCCAGAATGGAATGGTGGTTCGAGGCGCTGATCGTCTTGGTGATGGACGGGTCCCAGACGACGATATCGGCATCCGCCCCTTCCACCAGCGCGCCCTTCTTGGGATAGATGTTGAGGATCTTGGCCACGTTGGAGGAGGTCACCGCGACAAATTCGTTCATCGTCAGGCGACCCGTTTCGACCCCTTCGGTCCAGAGCACGCCGAGCCGTTCCTCCAGCCCGTTCGAGCCGTTGGGGATCTTGGTGAAATCATCGACACCCATGCGTTTCTGCGCTGTCGAGAAAGCGGCGTGATCGGTTGCCACGACCTGAAGCGAGCCAGACTGAAGCCCCGCCCAAAGGCTGTCCTGATGTTCCTTGTTGCGGAACGGCGGCGACATGACGCGGCGCGCGGCGTGGTCCCAGTCCTTGTTGAAATACTCGCTCTCGTCGAGGGTCAGAAACTGCACCAGCGGCTCGCCGTAGACGCGCATGCCCTTCTGCCGCGCGCGCCGGATCGCCTCATGCGCCTGCTCGCAGGACACATGCACGATATAAAGCGGCACGCCCGCCGCATCGGCGATGGTGATGGCGCGGTTGGCGGCCTCGCCCTCAAACTCGGGCGGTCGGGAATAGGCGTGGCCCTCGGGGCCGGTGATGCCCTGTTCCAGCATCTGCTGCTGCATGTCGGCCACCAGATCGCCGTTTTCCGCATGGACCATGGGCAGCGCGCCCAGTTCCTTGCAGCGTTTGAAGGACGCGAACATCTCGTCGTCCTCGATCATCAGCGCGCCCTTGTAGGCCATGAAATGCTTGAAGGAATTGACGCCCATGTCGACGGCGTCCTTCATCTCGGCGAAGATGGTCTCGTTCCAGCCGGTGATCGCCATGTGGTAGCCGATATCGGAACAGATCTGCGGCGCGGACTTGCGGTGCCATTCGTTGATGGCGTTCTTGATCGACCCGTCAGCCCCCGGCAGGCAGAAATCAACCAGCATCGTGGTGCCGCCGCAGGCCGCGGCCCAGGTCCCGGTCTCGAAAGTTTCGGCCGCGGTGGTGCCCATGAAGGGCATTTCCAGATGGGTGTGTGGGTCAATGCCGCCGGGAATGACGTAAGCACCTTCGGCGTCGATCACCTCGTCGCCCATGAGGTTTTCGCCAATCCGGCTGATCGTCTCACCCTCGATCAGGATGTCGGCCTTCCAGGTGCGGTCGGCGGTGACTACGGTGCCGTTCTTGATGACCTTGGTCATGATCTTCTCCCTGCGTTGGTTCGCATTCGTTCTTTCACGGCCGGGCGCATTGGCCCAAGAGCCGCTATCATTCCACGATTTCCGCCGTTTCGACCACCGCATGCATCAGCACGTCGGCCCCGGCGCTCGCCCATTCGCGGGTGATCTCCTCGGCCTCGTTATGGCTCAGGCCATCAACGCAAGGGCACATGACCATCGCCGTGGGTGCCACCTGGTTAATCCAGCAGGCATCATGCCCCGCGCCCGAGATGATGTCCCGGTGTGAATAGCCCAGCCGGTCCGCGGCGTCGCGTACCGCGCGCACGCAATTCTCGTCGAAGGTCACGGGATCGAAGCCGCCGACCTTCTCGAATGCGATGCCAAGGCCCATATCGTCGGCGATCTTCTGGCCCTCGACGCGCAGGCGCGTCTCCATGTCCTCGATCACCGACAGGTCCGGCGATCGGAAATCGACGGTAAAGACCACGCGACCGGGGATCACGTTGCGCGAGTTCGGATAGACATCGATATGTCCCGCCGCGCCAACCGCGTGGGGTTTGTGGGACCAGGCGATCTCGTCGACCTTCTCGAGGATGCGCGCCATGCCGAGGCCCGCGTTCTTGCGCATCGGCATCGGGGTCGAGCCGGTGTGACTGTCCTTGCCGGTGACCGTGACCTGCGTCCATGACAGGCCCTGCCCGTGGGTCACGACCCCGATATCGCGGCCCTCGGCCTCTAAGATCGGGCCCTGTTCGATGTGCAACTCGAAGAAGGCATGCATCTTGCGCGCGCCCACCTCTTCGTCGCCGCGCCAGCCGATGCGCTTGAGTTCATCGCCGAAGGTCTTGCCGTCGGCATCTTCGCGCGCATAGGCCCAGTCCTGGGTGTGGACGCCCGCGAAGACGCCCGAAGCCAGCATGGCGGGTGCGTATCGTGTGCCCTCTTCGTTGGTGAAGTTGGTCACGACGATGGGGTGCTTCGTCTTGATGTCCAAGTCGTTGAGCGTGCGCAGGATCTCGAGCCCGCCAAGCACACCCAGCACGCCGTCATATTTTCCGCCCGTCGGCTGCGTGTCGAGGTGACTGCCCACATAGACCGGCAGCGCCTCGGGGTCGGTGCCTTCGCGGCGGGCGAACATGTTGCCCATCTGGTCGAGGCCCATGGTGCAGCCCGCAGCCTCGCACCAGGACTGGAACAGCGCCCTGCCCTCGGCATCGGCGTCGGTGAGCGTCTGGCGGTTGTTGCCGCCCGCCACGCCGGGACCGATCTTGGACATCTCCATCAGGCTGTCCCAGAGACGTTCGCCGTTGATCTGCAGATTTTCGCCAGGTGCTGCCATGATCCATCCCCATATGTTCGGTCACGCGGGACAACTTGACCGCGCCCCTGCTGGTTTTTTACCATTTGGTAAAGTCACGATTGCAACCGCCCGCGTCTCTGTCAAGCTGTGCCTCCGGGCCGCGCGCCGCAAAACGCCATTCGTCCCGCACTCTGCCCGCAAACGCACCACCAGGAAGTCCTTCATGGCCAACGATGCACGCCCTCAGCCGCAACTCGGCGACGACAAGCCCCTGAGCCGCATCCAGCGCCGCAACCGCAAGCGCATCCTCGACGCAGCTCTGGACGTCTTCGCGGCCGAAGGTTTTCGCGGCGCAACCCTGGACGAGATCGCCGAGCGCGCCGGCATGTCGAAGCCCAACATGCTCTACTACTTCGACAGCAAATCCGCGATCCACGTGGCGCTTCTGAACGCGCTCATGGCCGAGTGGCTTGCCCCGCTTGCCGCGCTGGACGAGGCCGACGCGCCGGTGGAGGCGCTGATGCGCTATATTCTGAGAAAGCTTGAAATGAGCCGCGAGATGCCGCGCGAAAGTCGGTTGTTTGCGAACGAAATCCTGCAAGGGGCACCGCGCATGGGGCCGCACCTTCATGCCGGTCTGAAACCCCTGTTCGACGCCAAATGCGCACTGATCCGGCACTGGATCGACCAGGGTCGGGTGGCGAAGGTCGATGTCGAGCACTTCTTGTTCACCGTCTGGGCCGTGACCCAACATTACGCGGATTTCGAGGCGCAGGTGGATGTTCTGATGCCGGACAAGGCGGCAGCCTGGTCCCGGGCGCGCAGCCATGTGGAGCAGATGTTTCGCGGCATGTTGGAACCCGCGACCTCTTAACTTTGCTTTTACGCCTCGTGCGATAGACATGGGCATGCAGATGCAACGCGTCACCACGCT
Organism: Roseivivax sp. CAU 1753; assembly: GCF_054482575.1. NCBI lineage: Bacteria > Pseudomonadati > Pseudomonadota > Alphaproteobacteria > Rhodobacterales > Roseobacteraceae > Roseivivax > Roseivivax sp. CAU 1753. The sequence goes on from NZ_JBTLRF010000001.1 coordinate 874,060, forward strand.
CCCGACCCGGGAACAATGGCTGGCCCAGCTCTTCGGAGCACAGGCCGTCGCAAAAGGCGGTGTGGTACGACGCGCGGTCCGAGACGTGGACCGGATGATTGGACGCGAGGCGTTTAAAAGGGAAGTGCGGATGCGTGGATTCCACATGGTGGAATGCGGCGGGCAGTTCATCGTGATCTGCAATCCGGGTCGAATGACGGTCCACGTGTGAACGTCTCACTTACACGATCTTAATTAAGATCGTGTTCGAGATTATTAACTAATAATCTCGAGTCTTCGAGCGCCCGTTCGGATTTGGACCTCCCCCTGACAGAAACATTCGGCCGCATTGCCGCTGCCTCAACGCACCGCTTTCGGTCACTCCGCCGCCTCGGTCGACATCGGGTTGTTGGGATGTGTCGTCCAATTGGCATACTCCGCCTCGACGACCTTGCCTGTTCGCGGATCGACCTCTCCGGGGGTCATTTGCACCATCGTGATGCAATCCTCGACCGGGCATACATCGACACACAGATTGCACGCCACGCATTCGGCATCGACGACCTCGAAGATGCGCCCGGGCTGCATTGCGATTGCCTGATGCGACGTGTCCTCGCATGCGGCATAGCAGCGTCCGCACTGAATACAGGCGTCCTGGTCAATCCGCGCCTTGGTCACGAAATTGAGGTTCAGATATTGCCAATCGGTCACGTTCGGAACGGCCTTGCCGATGAAGTCAGTGGTCCGGTCATAGCCCTTTTCGTCCATCCAGGCCGACAGACCGCGCTTCATTTCTTCGACGATACGGAAGCCATAGGTCATCGCCGCCGTGCAGACCTGCACATTGCCGCATCCCAGCACCATGAACTCTGCCGCATCGCGCCATGTTGTCACGCCACCGATGCCGGAGATCGGCATGCCGTGCGTGGCCTCGGCCCGCGCGATCTCCGAGACCATGGACAGGGCGATGGGCTTCACCGCCGGTCCGCAATAGCCGCCATGCGACCCCTTGCCGTCAATCGTCGGTTGCGGGCACATCCGGTCAAGATCCACCGAGGTGATCGAGTTGATGGTGTTGATCAGCGACACCGCGTCGGCACCGCCATTGCGTGCCGCGGCGGCGGGCTTGCGCACATCCGTGATATTGGGGGTAAGTTTCACGATCACCGGCTTGTCGTAGTACTGCTTGCACCAGCGCGTGACCATCTCGATGTATTCCGGGACCTGGCCGACGGCAGACCCCATGCCGCGTTCGCTCATGCCGTGCGGACAGCCGAAATTCAACTCGATCCCGTCGGCACCGGTTTCGGCGACACGGGGCAGGATCGCCTTCCACTCGGCCTCTTCGCAGGGCACCATGATCGAGGCGATCAGCGCGCGGTCCGGATAATCGGCCTTCACCCGCGCCATTTCCTCAAGGTTCACTTCAAGCGGTCGGTCGGTGATCAACTCGATGTTGTTGAGGCCCAGAAGCCGCCGGTCCGCGCCGTAGATCGCGCCGTAGCGCGGCCCGTTCACGTTCACCACCGGTGGCCCCTCGGACCCCAGCGTTTTCCAGACCACCCCGCCCCAGCCCGCCTCGAAGGCGCGGCGGACGTTATATTCCTTGTCGGTCGGCGGTGCCGAGGCCAGCCAGAACGGATTGGGGCTCTTGATGCCTACGAAGTCGGTCGTCAGATCTGCCATGTCATCTCTCCTCGCGCGCGCTCGTTCAGCGTGACGCGCCCATCAGTTCTGCATCAATATCGGCGGCGGCGTCGCGCCCTTCGGCAACGGCGACAACGGTCAGGTCCTCGCCCGGGGTGCAATCGCCACCCGCCCAGACCTTGGCCATCGACGTGCGCCCGGCTCCGGTCACCCACAGCTTGCGCCCGTCCATCTCGAGCCCGTCCGGGGGCACGAAACATTGGCCAATGGCCCGAAAGACCTGGTCAGCCGGCAGCCGCATCGTCTCGCCCGTGCCCCTGAGCCCGGTACCGTCATCGGCGGTGTATTCCAGTTCGATCTCGACCGCCGATCCATTGCCGTGCACGGCCTTGGGTTGGGCATTGCAGATGATCCGCACGCCCCTGGACGCCGCAAGCTCCTGCTCGAAGTCCGACGCCCCCATTTTCGCGCGGTCGCGGCGGTAGGCAACGGTGACGGTCTCGGCGCCCAGCAGTTTCGACTGCACGGCGGCGTCAATTGCCGTCATGCCCCCGCCGATCACCACGACGTTGCGCCCGACCGGCAGCTTCGTCAGGTCGGCGCTTTGACGCAGCTCTGCAATGTAGCCGACCGCGTCCTGCACGCCGTCACGATCCGCACCTTCGACGTCGAGCGCGTTCACATCGCCGAGACCGATGCCGACGAACACCGCGTCGAATTCCGATGCGAGCCCGTCCAGCGTCACATCGCGGCCCAGCGCCCGGCCATGGTCGACCCGGATGCCACCGATCTGCAGCAGCCAGTCGACTTCGGCCTGAGCGAACCCGTCGGTGCTTTTGTAGGCGGCGATCCCATACTCGTTCAGGCCACCGGATTTCTGCCGCGCCTCAAAGACCACGACGTCATGTCCGCGCATCGCAAGACCATGCGCGCAGGCCAGACCGGCAGGCCCCGCCCCGACCACAGCCACCCGCTTGCCGGTCGATGCGGCGCGGCGGAATGGATGGTCCTGACGGGCCATCACCGCATCGGTCGCGTGCCGCTGCAGGCGACCGATCTCGACCGGTTTGCCCTCGGCCAGTTCGCGCACGCAGGCCCCTTCGCAGAGATCTTCCGTCGGGCAGACACGTGCGCACATGCCGCCCAGAATATTCTGCTCGAAGATCGTGCGCCCGGCGGCGACGGCCTGCCCGGTGGCGATCTGGCGGATGAACAGCGGTATGTCGATATCGGTCGGGCACGCCGTGACGCAAGGCGCGTCGTAGCAGAAATAGCAGCGGTCCGCCGCGACGGCGGCTTCGTGAGGGTCCAGTGGCGCGTGCAGATCGGCGAAATTCGCGGCGATCTGGTCGGCGCTCAGGCGTCCGGGTACAATCCCCGGTGTCAGCGGATCGGCCATGCGTTTTCTCCTGCGGTCTTTTGCAGAAGCTTGGCACGGAAATTTTTTTTATCAAACGGTAAATTTTGCCCCGGGCGAAAAATCTTGCTCGCTCCGGAACGGCGACCCCGCAAAGCGGATATGATGTGGCGTCATGGGCCGCGCATGGACATTGCGCGCCGTCTCGGGTAAGGAATTCCGAATGCGTGCCATGTCCCTTCGGCGCGACCGAATTTGGATATTTCCCGCCATGATCTCTTCCCTTGCCGATGCGCTGACCGAGCGCGGCTACGATGCGTTGACCGATGTGCAAGAGGCCGTCACCGAGCCGCAGCTCGTCGATGCGGACCTTCTCGTCTCGGCCCAGACGGGGTCCGGCAAGACGGTTGGCTTCGGCCTGGCCATCGCGCCGACGCTGATGGGGGCGGATGCGCGTTTCGGCCCTGCCGCGGCACCGCTGGCGCTGATCGTGGCACCGACCCGCGAACTTGCGATGCAGGTCGCGCGCGAACTGGAATGGCTGTACGGCAAGACCGGCGCACTGGTCGCCACCTGCATCGGCGGCATGGATGCGCGCACCGAACGGCGGGCTCTGGAGCGCGGAGCGCATATCGTCGTCGGCACCCCCGGCCGCTTGCGCGACCACATCATGCGCGGCGCGCTCGAGTTGGGCGATATCCGCGCGATCGTCCTCGACGAGGCCGACGAGATGCTGGACCTCGGGTTTCGCGAAGACCTGGAATTCATGCTGGCCGAAGCGCCCGAAAGCAAGCGGACGCTGATGTTCTCGGCCACTGTGCCGGCCGCCATCGCCGAGTTGGCAAAACGCTATCAACGCGATGCCGTTCGGGTGATGACGCAGTCCAAGGGCAGTCAGCACGCCGACATCACCTATCAGGCGATCCAGGTCACCCAGGCGGATATCGAGCATGCGATCCTCAACCTCCTGCGCTTTCACGACGCCCAGACAGCCATCGTCTTCGCCAACACCCGCGCCGCTGTCGCGCGACTGACCGCACGACTGGCCAATCGCGGTTTCTCGGTGGTGAGCATTTCGGGAGAGCTGAGCCAGGACGAACGCAGCCACGCGCTGCAGGCCTTGCGCGACGGTCGGGCCAAAGTCTGCGTTGCGACAGATGTTGCGGCGCGCGGCATCGATCTTCCCAATCTGGAACTGGTTGTCCACGCGGATCTGCCACAGAACACCGAAGCCCTGTTGCACCGATCGGGGCGCACCGGGCGCGCCGGGCGCAAGGGTATTTCAGCGCTGATCGTGCCCGAGCGCGCGGCGAACAAGGCATCGCGATTGCTGAAATGGGCCAAGATCCAGGCGGAATGGATCCCGGCCCCCAGCCCCGACGATATCCAGGCCCGCGACGAGGCGCGCCTGCTGGCGGACACGGCTTGGACCGAGGCCCCTGCCCCGGACGAAGCGGACTTCGCGGCGCGCCTGCTTGAACAATTCACGCCGAGCCAGATCGCGACCGCGTGCCTGCGTCTCTATCGCGCCCAATTGTCGGCCCCCGAAGAACTGAACACGCGACCGTCGTCCGCTCCGACGGAGCGTCCTCCGTTTGGCCCATCGGCGTGGGTGTCCCTGTCGGTCGGTCGAGCCCAGAACGCCGAGGCGCGCTGGTTGCTGCCGCTGTTGTGCCGCGCCGGTGGTCTTGAAAAAGGCCAGATCGGCAAGATCCGCGTGCAGGAAACCGAAACGGTCGTCGAAATCGCCGAGGCAGGCATGGCGACACTGACCGCGGCGCTTGGCCCGGACGGGCTACTCGAGAATGACATCCGCGCGCGCGTGATGTCGGGGCCACCGAGCGGGCAGTCCGCGCCGCGACATGCCAAGCCCAAGCCTGCAGCGCGCACGGGCGGTCCGGATCGCAGCGCCGATCGCAAGTCCGCGCCGCGTCCGAATGCACCGGCGCGCGACAAGGCGGCAACCGGCGCGAAGTTTTCAGCGTCTGGTGACGGGTACAACAAGACGGGCAAGACGCCGCAATCGGACGTGTCTGCACCTGTCGCCGAAACGACTGCTCCGGGTACCGGGCCCAAGCCGAAACACGCCGCGTCCAAGCCGCGACCGGCGGGCAAAGGCCCGCAATCCCCGGCGCGACGCCGCCCCGATAGCGAGAAGGACGCGCGCAAATCAGGCAAGGAAACCGGCGCCAAACATGCCGCCAAACCCCTTCGGTCGCGCCCCGCCAAGCCGGGCCATGCCGCCGACGCCAAGCCGAAGAAAGCCTTCCGCCCCGACGCGTCGGACCCGTCCAAGCCGATGGGTCGACGTGGCGGGAAGGTCCGCAACAAAGCGCGCGGCGGCGACGCGGTTCCGCGCCGGACGCGGTAACGGCAGACATGACCGCCAAACCGGGATCGTCGTTTCGGTACGAAGCCCCCGATCGCATTGACTTGTACCCGCTGCCTCGTTGCCAGCGGCGCATCGTTCAGGGCAGCCCGCTTTCCCGGCGGGACAGCATGAACGATCGGCCTTCCTGTTTCGTCCCCGGACCAATTCGTGTCTAGCCCACAAGTGATAAATCGATCGTTTTCGCCCCGTCCTGAAGCGGCAGTTCGAAACACATCGAGGTTCCCTGTCCGGGTTCCGACCGACACCAGATCCGACCGTCATGTCGCAGTACGATCTTCTTGCAGGTCGCAAGGCCCAGGCCCGTACCGGCAATACAGTTCGTTCCTGGAGCGCGTTTGAAGGGTTCGAATATTCGCTCGAGCTGCGATTTTTCGATGCCGATTCCACGGTCGCGAACCTCGAAGCTGTGGCCGGTCATGGTTTTTTTGAGGGATACGGTGATATGGGCCGCTTCCTGCCCTGAAAACTTGATCGCGTTGGCAATCAGGTTCTGCAGGACCTGTGCGATCTGAGGCGCGCGACAGAATATCCTTTCCGAACCGTTCGATATATCGAGATCGATTCTTGCACCGGTCTCCAAGACCTCCTGGCTGAGCGCACCGAGGGCGCGATCCATCAGGTCGGTCGCGGCAATGTCGCTGGCAGTCTCTTCGCGATCAAAGCGGATATGGTCCGATAAGCTCTTGATCGTCTCCAGCATGTTCCTGGACGAATTTTTCAGCAATCTGAGACTTTCGCGCACTTCATCCATGTCGCCGCAGTCAATATCGTCCTCAATTTGTTCCACCAGAAATGAAACGGCACGTATCGGGGCTTTGAAGTCGTGCACGAGAACCTCGGAAAACGTGGCGAGATCTCTTCTCTGTTCATCCAGCTTCCATTGCGCACGGGCGGCACCGACACCATTGACCATCATACACCCAAGCGTCGACGAGGTGATCGCGGCCTTGGGAATATAATCCGAGGCGCCCGACCTAATCGCATTTTTTGCCAATTCCTCGTCACCCTGACCCGTTATCATGAAGATCGCGGCTTGCGGCCACCGCGTCTTGACCGTCTGCAATACATTCAGTCCGGATGCCCCGGGCAAGAGGTAATCCAGAAAGACCGCGTCAAGATGCTCGGTCCTTATGTCACTGACTTCGCTGGTGGTCCTCGCCTCCTCAACGTTTGCATCGCACCCGGCCTTGCGTAACAGGCGCTTTATCAACTTTCGATCGCCATCGTCATCATCGACGATCAATACAGCGTATGTTTCCATTTTATCCTGCCATTGGTTGCACGATGGTTGGAAGTTCGACCACCCGCCAGTAGAGATCCAGTGTATTGACGAGATCGATGAAATCCTCACCGACATTGCTTTTCAGGATATATCCTGCGACATTCTTACTATAAGCATCTGCCCGATCTCTTTCATCGCGAGACGTCGTCATGACGAACACGATGGCGCTGTTCAGATCAGGGTCATTTCTCAACTCCGCCATGAACTCGATTCCATTCATACGCGGCATATTGAGATCAAGCAAAATGACGAAGTTGCGCGGAATATGCCCATTTACTCCGCGCAAGAGTGCCAGTGCCTCAACGCCATCCATGACACGTTGAACCGGGTTTGCGATCTTTGCCTTGACCAGCGCCCGTCGAATGGCTTTCGCATCGCCGTCGTCGTCCTCCACGAGGATGATGTTCAGCAGCTGCGGTGAGATGTCCATCATGATGCCAACCTCTCTAATTTGTTGGAGCTTTCGTCCGGTTTCGGCCAGAGAAGCCGAAAGACGCATCCTCGGACGCCATCGGACTCCACAACGATGCGCCCTCCTGACAAGTCGACGTATTTCTTCACGATCGCGAGTCCCATTCCACTCGAATCCAATTGATCCCGAGGCTTCAATGTCTGGAATATCTGGAAGATTTTCTCGTGGTAGATTGGGTCTATCCCGGGGCCGTCGTCGATGACCTTGAACTCTACTTCTTTCTCACGCGGGATGGCTTCTATCATAATTGACCCATGACCGCAGTCGTGGTGCTTTATGGCATTGCTTACGAGATTCAGGAGTATCGTTTGAAGCGGCATGCGCGAGACAGTAATTTCTTCAAAATTCGGACTGAAGGAAAGGCGCATGTTTTGTGGCACATCCAGCAATTCCAGAACGCTACGAATCAAGACGCCGCCATCGATCAATTCGGTTTCCAAGTTTCCCCGCCCGACGCGAGAATGAGCCAGAAGGTCATCGAGCAATCGTTCCATGCGACCAACTCTGCTTCTGAGAAGATCGAGGCTTTCACGTGTATCGTCGGTTAGATATGGTTCAAGATCCTCGCTCAGCCAGCGCGAGGCATTGTCGATAACTCTCAGCGGTGCTTTCAGGTCATGCGAGGCAACATAGGCAAATTGATCCAATTCGGAATTGGATTGCTTAAGCTTTGTGATGAGTTGAGCAATGTCTTCCTGGCTGCGTTTGAATTCGGTGACATCCCGAATGATCGCGACCAGCTGCGCGCCGGACATGCAGCAAGCCAAACGCAGCGTCACCTCCACATCGATCATCGTGCCGCCGCTTTGCCTGCCCCTCAACGCGAATTTCGACGTCGTGTCCCAGTCGGGTCGATCCGCGAAGTCACACAGGATCGAGGCATCGGGCAATATCTGCGAGATGCTCTTTCCCCGGATTTCATCGGCAGTCACTTTGAACAAGTCGCATGCCGCCGGGTTAACGTCATCGATTGTTCCATCTTGGTTCAGGACAACAATCGCGATACCGGCATTTCTGAAAATCGCGACCGCCCTGCTGGTCTTGAAAATCAATTCCTGGGACAGATTGGAAAACGCACGAGCCAAATCACCTATTTCGTCCGCGCTTCCGTGCAGGCTGCCCACGCTTTCGGGTGTGACGCTGCCCGAGGAAATCTGCCGATGAAGCGACAAAAGCGGGTCGGTGATGCGCATCGCAGCAATCAGCGCGATCAGGCCGCTGCCCAGTGCCATGACCGCGGAGGTCAGCAGATCGTGGCGCAGTTGCGCGTTAGCACTTGCCAAAAGCGCCGAGAAGGATTCTTCCGTTTTCACATAGAGCGAGAACTCATTCGGGTCTTCAGAATGCACCACTTGGCGCAGCACGCTGACCACGTCATCCTGAACATACGGGTCATTTGGAAATGCGCCCGAGGTGAGGGCTTCGGCGTCATGCGGGTGCGTCCAATCGGAATGCGAGGCGCGGATCAGGTCCGGCTGGGTGTCTTCCGGCGTGAACTTCATGAGATCGAGCGATGAATTGACCGCGGTGACACGCACGTCTTGTGCGACCGCGAGATTGGCGGATCGAAGCAGGGCCGCATAGTCTGCGTTGATCACGATTGCCGCAGACACGACCCCGCGCGCGTTGAACACCGGCTGGATCAGGCGCAATACGGGGCCTCCGACTATTCTGCCGTATTCGCGATTGTCGGTCACCTTGAAGAAATACCGATCGCCGGGCGACGCGGTTTCCAGGGCCGACAGGTAGTCCTGCCCGCCCTTGGTTTGCAGGTCCCAGTCGGCAACAACCTTTGGCCCCATCTCGGTCTGGTTGACGCGCGTGACTTCCCGCCAGTTCCCGGCGCGCCCGATCAGGCGCAACTGCGTGTAATGCGGGCGCTTTTCGATGAGATTGACGAAGATCGTCGACAGGCCGGCCCGCCAGGCCGCGATTTCGTCGTTGGTGGCCCAATCCGGTCCGGCGGGGAGCACGTAGGAATCGATGATGCGCGGCACCACCGTGAGATCGGCGATGATGTGGGCATCGACCGCCACGTCGTCGATGACCTGCGCAAGGTTTGCCGCGTAGATGTCGGCAAGATCCTCAAGCTCGGCCACCGCCAGGGAATATTCGCGGTCGCGCGATCTCAGGTAGGAACTGACGGACGTCATCAATGTCGATACCAGGACAACGGCCACCACAAGCCCGACGATCTTGTCGCGCAGGCGCAAGCGCGGCAGGATCCGTCGTGGCTTGAGGGCCCGCAGGTCCACGCCCTAGACTTCGTTCAGGTTGGCGTGCTCGCGGTCGAGTGACCCCTTCGACTGATCGTCCATCAGCGATTTCACATCATCGAGAAACGCGTAGATGTTGCCGCAGGACTCCTCGAGCGAGGTGAGGGAATCCTTGACCTTGGCATCGAGCGCCTGGGCGCGTTTGAGCGACCGGACCTGGCTGAGCGTGGTCCCCACGACACCGCGAATCTGCGGGCCACAGGTGCGCGCGAATCGCAGGATCGACAGATGCATCGCCGAGCGCGACGACTGCGCCTCGCCCAGGGCGGCGATCAGCAGTCGACGTTCGAACGCGGAGGTGATGGATTTGCGAAGCGTGTCGACGCTCAGTTCTTCCTTGGTCAGGTAGTCGGCGCAGCCCTTGCGCATCGCCTCGACCGCAATGTCGTGGCGATCGACCGACGTGATCATGATGGGGATCGCGTTCACCTGATCCTCGTGACTGATCAACAACTTGAGCGCATCGAGGCCGTTATCCATCTCGAGGTGGTAATCGAGAAAGGCGATGTCGATCTGCTGCGTGTCGATCACTGCCCTGAATTCGGCCAGGTCGCGCGCCTCGAACAATTGAAACTGCAGCCCGGCCTTGCGGCACAAGCGCCGCAGGCGGGCGCTGTCGGCTTCCATATCGTCGAGGACAAGGATGTTCAGCGGTGCGTCGGGATCGGTGCCTTCGGAAAACGCCGTTGCATACTGGGCCGTCGTTGAATTCATGTTTGTGTCATCCTCATGTTGCAAAGACCGTCCGCGCCAGAGGCTTGTGCCAACGACGGGACCACACCCCGCCGCGGTCAGAGTTGCCGACACACACACACGGCATGTGACACCGACTATCCGCGCGCTCGATTAAGAATAAATGAAGAACATCGATAACCGTCTTTGCCGACCAAGATCATGTTCTGGCCACATTTTTCTGCCCTCCGGAAGTGCCGCGGCAGGCCAGGACGGTGCAAAACGCGGCGCGCAAGCCAGAATCGGGGGGGCCGCTGCCCTGGTGCCCCGGCGCGCGAGGAAGGCGGTGCAAAGGTGGCACGGATGCGGTAACGGCTGTGCCCATGTCGCGATCACACGGTCCGGGTGTCGCATTCATTCAGTCCCGCGGGGCATCACTCGTCTAGACGATCCAGGATGCACCTTGCCAGCATGAGGCCCGCCCCATGACGCGATTTTCCGCCCTGTCGCTTCTGAAGAACGCGATGACCGGTCACAAGAACTGGACCGAGCAATGGCCCGACAGCCAGCCCAAGGATGAATACGACGTCGTCATCGTGGGGGCCGGCGGGCACGGGCTGGGTGCGGCCTACTACCTTGCGAAAGAGCACGGCATCACCAATGTCGCGGTGATCGACAAGGGCTGGCTGGGCGGCGGCAATACCGGGCGCAACACCACGATCATCCGGTCGAACTACCTTTATGATGAAAGCGCGCGGCTTTACGATCACGCGCTCGATCTGTGGGAGGGGCTGAGCCAGGAGCTGAACTACAACGTCATGTTCTCGCGCCGGGGCGTGATGATGCTGGCCCACAACGTGCACGACGTCCAGAGCTTCAAGCGGCACATCCATGCCAACCGGCTGAACGGCGTCGACAATCGCTGGCTTTCGACCGCCGAGGCCAAGGCCTTCTGCCCGCCGCTGAACGTCTCGCCCGATGCGCGGTATCCGGTGATGGGGGCAGCCCTGCAGATGCGCGCAGGAACAGCGCGACACGACGCGGTGGCCTGGGGCTATGCGCGCGGAGCGGCGGCGCGCGGCGTCGACATCATCCAGAACTGCCCGGTCACGTCGATCCGGCGCGGTCCCGACGGCGCGGTCGAGGGGGTGGAGACGGCGCGCGGCTTCATCCGGGCCAGGAAGGTCGCAGTGTCGGCGGCGGGCCATACCAGCATGGTGATGGAAAGCGCCGGTGTGAAGATGCCCTTGGAAAGCTATCCGCTGCAGGCGCTGGTCTCCGAACCGGTCAAGCCGGTCTTTCCCTGCGTGGTGATGTCGAACACCGTGCACGCCTATATCAGCCAGTCCGACAAGGGCGAGTTGGTGATCGGCTCGGGCACGGACCAGTATACCAGCTATTCGCAGCGCGGCGGGTTGCCGCTGATCGAGCACACGGTCGCGGCCATCTCCGAGGTATTTCCGATCTTCAACCGCATGCGGATGCTACGCAAATGGGGCGGAATCGTCGATGTGACGCCCGACCGCTCGGCGATCCTTGGCAAGACACCGGTGCACGGTCTTTACGTCAATTGCGGCTGGGGCACGGGCGGGTTCAAGGCAACGCCCGGGGCCGCGCACACCCTGGCCTGGACCGTCGCCAAGGACGAACCGCACCCGATCAACGCGCCCTTCACGCTGGACCGGTTCCGGACCGGGCGGCTGATCGACGAAGCGGCTGCTGCCGCCGTCGCGCACTGAGATGCGCGCAACTGAAAACGCGCACTGACATGCGCGCAACCAGCACAGCGCATTAAGGAGAGCCTGTATGCTACTGATCCACTGTCCTTATTGCGACGAAACCCTGCCCGAGCTCGAATTTGCCTATGCCGGCGAGGCGCATATCATACGGCCCGCAAACCCGGCGGCAGAAAGCGATGAAAGCTGGCGCGATTTCCTGTTCATCCGGTCGAACGTGAAGGGGCCGCATTATGAACGCTGGCGTCATGTGCATGGCTGCGGGCGGTTCTTCAACGCGCTGCGCGATACTGTCAGCGACCGGTTTCTGACCACCTACAAGGCGGGCCTGCCCCGCCCCGACATCTCGCCCGACAACTCGGACGCCAAGGAGCGCAAGACATGAGCCGGTTTCGCGTCACGGGCCGGGGTCGCATCGATGCCGATGCGCCGGTCTCTTTCACCTTCGACGGCAAGACCTTCGAGGGCCGCAAGGGCGACACCGTGGCCTCGGCACTCTTGGCCGATGGCGTGCACCTCATGGGGCGGTCCTTCAAGTATCACCGCCCGCGCGGTCCTGTCGCCGCCGGGTCGGAGGAGCCCAACGCGCTGATCGGCACCAAGCGTGACGCCGCAAGGTACGAACCCAACACCCGCGCCACCATGCAAGAGATCTATCCCGGGCTTCGCAGCAACAGCCAGAACAAGTATCCGTCGCTGAAATTCGACGTCGGTGCGGTGAACGATGCCGCCTATATGCTGTTCTCCGCGGGGTTCTACTACAAGACGTTCATGTGGCCGAAAAGCTTCTGGGACAAGGTCTACGAGCCGTTCATCCGCGAGGCGGCGGGCCTTGGCACCGCGCCGACAGAGACGGACCCCGATCACTATGCCTCGCGCTATCTGCATACCGATGTGCTGGTGGTGGGCGCGGGCCCGGCAGGCATCTGCGCGGCGCTGGCGGCGGCACGGACCGGGCTGCGCGTCACCCTCGTGGACGAGCACGCCGAACCGGGCGGCACCTTGCTGAGCGAACCGCAGGCCGACATCGCGGGGGCCGCCGCCTGGGACTGGCTGGCCGCGCAACTGACCGAGCTCGAGGCGCTTGGCGTCCGGGTGATGACCCGCACAACGGCGATCGGATACTACCACCAGAACATGATCGGACTATGCGAGAAACTGACCGATCACCTTGCCACGCCGCACCGGGACATGCCGCGCGAACGCATGTGGCGGGTCCGCGCGGGTCAGGTCGTCCTGGCGCAGGGGGCGCTGGAAAAGCCGCTGGTCTTCGATTGCAACGACCGGCCCGGCGTGATGCTCGCGGGGGCGGCGCAAACCTATCTCAACCGCTTCGGCGTGCGCGTGGGCGACCGCGCGGTGATCGCCACCGCCCATGACAGCGCCTGGTATGCCGCCTTCGATCTGTCCGACACCGGCTGCGAGATCGTGGCCATCGTCGATACCCGGTCAAACCTGCGTGCCGACCTGCTGACCGAGGCTGCCGCCCGCGGCATCCCGGTCATGGCCGGGCATTCCGTCTCGGGCACCGAGGGGCGTCTGCGGGTCGGCGCCGTGCGCGTCAATCGCGTGACCGATGGCAAGGCGCAACCCGGGCGACGCCTGTCCTGCGACTGCGTGCTGATGTGCGGCGGCTGGACGCCGTCGCTGCATCTCTTCTCCCATACCCAGGGCAAACTGGCCTGGGACGCGGACATGCAGACCTTCCTGCCCGACCAGAAGGCCGAGGCGTGCCAGATCGCGGGCGCGGGTCGCGGCCTCTGGGGGATCGAGGCGGCGCTGAACGACGGCTTCGCGATGGGGGCCGCCGCGGCTGTGGCGCTTGGAAGATCGCCCGAGGTACAGACGCTGCCGGTCGCCAACGACCGTCCGGGCACTGGCGCCAGCCATATCGAACTGCCCAGCGATCGCAGCCCGTCGAAAGCGCGCGCCTTTGTCGACTACCAGAACGACGTGACCGCCAAGGACCTGCGCCTCGCGGTGCGCGAGGGCATGCGCTCGATCGAGCATGTCAAGCGCTACACCACGAACGGCATGGCGACCGATCAGGGAAAGATGTCGAATATCAACGGCTTGAACATCGCGGCTGATGCGTTGGGCAAACCGCAGCCGCAGGTCGGCCTGACCACGTTCCGCCCGCCTTACACGCCGACCAGCTTCGGCGCTTTCGCGGGCTATCATCGCGGCGATCATTTCGAAGTCACCCGCAAGACTCCGATCGACGGCTGGGCTGCGGAACATGGCGCGGTGTTCGAGCCGGTCAGCCTGTGGCGGCGCGCCTGGTACTTCCCGCGCGGCGGCGAGACCATGGATCAGGCGGTGGCCCGTGAATGCCGCATGACCCGCGAAAGCCTTGGCATCTTCGACGCCTCGACGCTGGGCAAGATCGAGGTGGTCGGCCCCGACGCGGTCGAGTTCATGAACCGCATGTACACCAACCCCTGGACCAAGCTGGCCCCCGGGCGCACACGCTACGGCCTGCTTCTGGGCGATGACGGCTTTATCCGCGACGACGGCGTGATCGGGCGGCTGTCGGACGACCGTTTCCACGTCACCACGACGACGGGCGGTGCTGCGCGGGTGCTCAACATGATGGAGGATTACCTGCAGACCGAATGGCCCGACCTGGACGTCTGGCTGACCTCGACGACCGAACATTGGGCGACCATCGCGCTGAACGGTCCCAATGCGCGCAACCTGCTGGCACCGCTGGTCGACGGTATCGACATCTCGGACGCCGCCTTCCCGCACATGTCGATCGCCGAATGCACCGTGGCAGGCCTGCCCGCGCGGCTGTTCCGGGTCAGCTTCACCGGCGAGCTGGGGTTCGAGGTCAACGTGCCCGCGCGGCACGGTCGCACCCTGTGGGAACGGCTGATGGCGGATGGCGCGCAATACGACATCTGCCCCTACGGCACGGAAACCATGCACGTCCTGCGCGCCGAAAAAGGCTTCATCATCGTCGGCCAGGACACCGATGGCACCGTCACGCCCCATGATGCGGGGATCGCTTGGGCGGTGGGCAAGACCAAGCCGGATTTCGTCGGCATGCGGGCGCTGAACCGCCCCGATCTGGTGGCCCCGGGGCGCAAGCAGCTGGTGGGCTTGCTGACCGAGGATCGCTCGAAGCTGGAAGAAGGCGCACAGATCGTGCGCGACCCGAACCAGCCGCTGCCGATGACCATGGTGGGGCATGTGACCTCGTCCTATGACAGTCCGGCGGTGGGACGCCCCATAGCACTGGCGCTGCTGGAGGGCGGCCACGACCTGATGGGCGAGATCGTCCATATCCCGATGCCCGACGGCGTGATCGCGGCAAAGGTCACGGGCACCGTCTTCTACGACCCGGACAACAGCCGGTTGAAGCTTTGACGCGGAGTGAGACGATGACACAGCATGGCCAGTCCCCCAACCTGTCCCCCGACCTGACCCCCGGCCCACTGGCCAAGACCGGGGCCGCCCGCGTCGACCTGATCGCCCCTGTCGGGCGTTTCTCGTTGCGGGCACGGGCCGACGCCATTGCCGCGCTGTCGGCGGCGCTGGGGTTCGATCTGCCCGCAAGGATCGGCACGCGCACCGCGTCCGAGGGCACAGAAGCGCTGTGCCTCGGCCCTGACGAATGGCTGATCCTTGCCGCCGAAGACGCGGGCGCGGGTATCGTTGCGGCGTTTGCGGCGGTCTACGCCGACACGCCTCATGCCCTGACCGAGATCACCGACCGCGAGGTGACGTTCCGGCTTGGCGGGCCGCAAGCCGCCGAGCTTCTGACCCTCGGCATGCCCCGCGATGTCGACAGCATCGCGACAGGCGCGGCCCGGCGCACGCTGTTCGACGGGGCCACGGTGGTGCTCTGGCGCGACGGCGAACAGGACTTCCGCATGGATGTCTGGCGGTCCTTCGCGCCGCACGTGGCGTCGCTGCTGGTGACCGGGTGCACCGAACTGGCGCTTTGAACGCGGCGATGCGGGATAGCGGCGGGGCGGCCCCTTTGCGCCGTGGCGGCGGACCTCGGTGCGGTCGCATCGCGACACCTCGCAGAGCCCTCGTGCCACGTCGCCGCCGACCGGCGCGGTGCTGACCGTCGCTTCCCCGACCCATCTGTTTTGCGATTCTCACGGTATGGCGCGCGCGCCCTGCCCGCATCTGCGCGGCGGCGCGCAAATCCCGCGCAGATCCGATGCGACATGATCGCGCCCGGAGGATCGGAAGTGCTTGAAATATTCAAAAAATGGAATATAAATGAAACCAGACATGCAGCGCCCGGTGCCGATCGTCGCCGGGCCAGAACCAAGGACCACTGCCATGACCATCAATGTTGGAACCGTCGACCGTATCGCCCGCGCCATTCTGGGTGTCGTCCTTTTGTACCTTGCCTTCGCCGTTTTTGCAGGTGGCCTCTGGACGTGGCTCGCCGCCATCGTCGGTGTCGTCATGCTGGCGACGGCGGCCATGCGCTCTTGCCCGATCTATTCGCTGCTCGGCAAATCGACCTGCCCCCGCAACTGACACCGATCCCGTGATCGCGCCGACCGGAGACCTGTTATGAACGACCAGACCTTGCTTCACCCCGATGTCGAAGGGTTCTTCGACCCGGCCACCAACACGATCAGCTATATCGTGAAGGACCCGGCCACGAATGCCTGCGCCATCATCGATTCGGTGATGGACATCGACTACGCCGCGGGCCGCATCACCTATGACCACGCCGACGCGCTGATCGACCGCATCCACGAGCGCGACCTGTCGCTCGAGTGGATCATCGAGACGCATGTCCACGCCGATCACCTGAGTGCCGCGCCCTATATCCAGCAAAAACTGGGCGGCAAGATCGGCATCGGCGCCAAGATCATGGTGGTGCAGGAGACCTTCGGGAAGATCTTCAACGAAGGCACCGAGTTCCAGCGCGACGGATCGCAATTCGATGCATTGTTCGAGGATGGCGACACCTACATGATCGGCCAGATGGAAGCGCGCGCGATCTACACGCCCGGCCATACGCCCGCCTGCATGACCCATGTGATCGGCGACGCGGCTTTTGTCGGTGACACGCTGTTCATGCCCGACGGCGGCTCGGCGCGGGCGGATTTCCCGGGCGGCGATGCCGAAACGCTGTACGAGTCGATCATGAAGGTGCTGAGCCTGCCCGACGAGACGCGGCTGTTCATGTGCCACGACTACGGTCCCAACGGTCGCGACATCCAGTGGGAAACCACCGTCGCCGAGGAGAAGGC
Organism: Roseivivax sp. CAU 1753; assembly: GCF_054482575.1. Classification (NCBI taxonomy): domain Bacteria; kingdom Pseudomonadati; phylum Pseudomonadota; class Alphaproteobacteria; order Rhodobacterales; family Roseobacteraceae; genus Roseivivax; species Roseivivax sp. CAU 1753. The sequence goes on from NZ_JBTLRF010000001.1 coordinate 891,104, forward strand.
CCACAACATCCATGTGGGCGCGGGCAAGACCAAGGAAGACTTCGTGAAATTCCGCACCGAGCGCGATGCCACCCTCGATATGCCCAAGCTGATCATCCCGTCGCTGCAGGTGAACATGCGCGCAGGCGAAGTTCCCAAGGACAAGGACGGTCACCCGATGCTGAAAGTGCCGGTAAACGGGCTCTGACCGCCAAACCCGCACGCACAACCCGCCGGGGCGCGCTTTGCGCCCCGGTCGCACGTGAGGGATTGGCCACACGGTTGCCGATCCTTTTATTCCATCTCTTCCGCACGCCGAGGCCTGCATGATCCAAGTTCTGCGCCAATACCTGCCCATTCTCGACTGGGGCCGCCGCTATAACCGCGCGGCCCTGACCAATGATGCGGTGGCCGCGGTGATCGTGACGATCATGCTGATCCCGCAATCGCTGGCCTATGCGCTGCTGGCGGGGCTGCCGCCCGAGGCCGGGATCTATGCCTCGATCGTGCCGATCATGCTTTACGCGGTGTTCGGCACCTCGAACGCGCTGGCGGTGGGTCCGGTGGCGGTGGTGTCGCTGCTGACGGCCTCGGCGGTGGGGCAAGTGGCCGAACAGGGCACCGCGGGCTATGCCGTCGCGGCGCTGACGCTGGCCTTCCTGTCGGGCGGGTTCCTGCTGATCCTCGGCGTGTTCCGGCTGGGATTCATCGCCAATTTCCTCAGCCATCCGGTTATCGCGGGCTTCATCACCGCCAGCGGCATCCTGATCGCCACAAGCCAGATCAAGCATATCCTCGGCGTCGATGCCAGCGGCCATACCCTGCCCGAGATGCTGGGATCGCTGGTCACGCATCTCGGCCAGACCAGCGTTGCCACGCTGATCATCGGCGTCGCTGCCACCGGGTTCCTGTTCTGGGTGCGCAAGGGGCTGAAGCCCCGCCTGCTGGCGCTGGGGCTGAAGCCCATGATGGCCGATATCCTGACCAAGGCCGGGCCGGTGGCCGCCGTGGTCGCGACCACGCTGGCCACCTGGGCACTGGGTCTGGGCGAACGCGGCGTCGCGATCGTCGGATCGGTACCGCAAAGCCTGCCGCCGCTGACCCTGCCCGGCCTGTCACCGGACCTGATCGGGCAGCTTCTGGTGCCCGCGGTGCTGATCTCGGTCATCGGGTTCGTCGAGTCGATCTCGGTCGCGCAGACGCTGGCCGCCAAGAAGCGCCAGCGCATCGACCCCGACCAGGAACTGATCGGTCTGGGCGCGGCCAATATCGGCGCGGCCTTCACCGGCGGCTATCCGGTGACCGGCGGCTTCGCGCGCTCGGTCGTCAATTTCGACGCAGGCGCCGAGACGCCTGCCGCGGGCGCCTTTACCGCCATCGGCCTTGCCATCGCCGCCGTGGCCCTGACGCCGCTGGTCTTCTTCCTGCCCAAGGCCACGCTGGCCGCCACCATCATCGTCGCGGTGCTGTCGCTGGTGGATCTTTCGATCCTGAAAAAGACCTGGGCCTATTCGCGTCAGGACTTCGCCGCCGTGGCCGCCACGATCCTGCTGACCCTGACGCTGGGCGTCGAGATCGGCGTCGCCTCGGGCGTGATCCTGTCGCTGTTCCTGCATCTCTACAAGACCACCAAGCCGCATGTGGCCGAGGTCGGCCTTGTCCCCGGCACGCAGCATTTCCGCAATATCCTGCGGCACCGGGTTGCGACCTGCCCCAGCCTCGTGACCCTGCGCGTCGACGAGAACCTCTATTTCGTCAACGCCCGCTTTCTCGAAAACATGGTGATGACCCGGGTGGTCGAAGACGCCCACCTCAAGAACGTGGTGCTGATGTTCTCGGCGGTGAATGCGGTCGACTATTCCGCGCTCGAGACCTTGGAAGAGATCAACACGCGGCTGACCGAACTGGGCATCGGGCTGCACCTGTCCGAGGTCAAGGGCCCGGTGATGGACCGGCTCAAGGGCACGCACTTCCTCGAGCACCTGAACGGAGAGGTCTTCCTGTCGCAATTCGATGCCCATCAGGCGCTGGCGAAAGCCCCGCAAACGGTGGCGGCGCAGTAGGGAAAGGACCATTTTCACGCCGATCGCAGGCGCCGGAAATCACGCGGCGTCACATCACGCGGGCGTGCGCCAAGGCGCGGTCCCGCGACCTTTACCCGGTGGTACGCAACCCTAAATGTTCATTGAACCAACCATTTGCGGGACCCCGTGATGCTTGAATCCTTTTCAGCCGAAACCCTGGCGCGCGTGCAGTTCGCCTTCACCATCTCGTTCCACATCATCTTCCCGGCCTTCTCCATCGGTCTGGCGAGCTACCTTGCGGTGCTCAACGGGCTGTGGCTGGCACGGCGCAATCCGGTCTATCTGAACCTGTTCAACTACTGGAAGAAGATCTTCGCGGTGGCCTTCGGCATGGGCGTCGTGTCGGGCATCGTGATGTCGTATCAGTTCGGCACCAACTGGTCGGTCTTTTCGGACCGCACCGGTCCGATCCTTGGCCCACTCATGGCCTACGAGGTGCTGTCGGCCTTCTTCCTTGAAGCCGGTTTCCTCGGCATCATGCTGTTCGGGCGCGAAAAGGTCGGCGACCGCCTGCACATGGTCGCCACCGGCATGGTCGCCTTCGGTACGCTCATGTCGGCCACCTGGATCCTGTCGGTAAACTCGTGGATGCAGACGCCCGCGGGCTTTTCCATCGCCGCGAACGGTCAATTCGTGCCGGAAAGCTGGTGGGAGATCGTCTTCAACCCGTCCTTCCCGTACCGGCTCGTGCACATGGTCCTTGCGGCTTTCCTGACCACGGCCTTCGTCGTCGGCGGTGTCGGCGCGCTGCACCTTCTGCGCGACAAAACCGATGCCGAGGCGCGCAAGATGTTCTCGATGGCGCTCTGGATGGCGGTTGTTGTCACCCCGATCCAGATCGTCGCGGGGGACTTTCACGGTCTCAACACGCTTGAGTATCAGCCGCAGAAGGTTATGGCGATGGAGGGGCATTACGACAGCCACCCCGATGGCGCGCCGCTGATCCTGTTCGGAATCGTCGACGCGGAAAACCGCGAGATCGACTACAAGATCGAGGTGCCGCAGCTCTCGTCCCTGATCCTAAGCATGAATGGGGCGCGCCGATGGATGGACTCGACACCATCCCCGACGACGAGGAACCGCCCGTTGCCATCGTGTTCTATACCTTCCGCGTCATGGTCGGCATCGGCTTTGCCATGCTGGGCATCGGGGTCTGGAGCCTGTGGGCGCGCTGGCGCGGCACGCTTTACGACGCCCGCGCGCTGCAGCGGGTGGCGATCCTGATGGCACCCTCGGGCTTCGTCGCGGTTCTGGCGGGTTGGATCACCACCGAAGTTGGCCGGCAGCCCTACACCGTCTACGGCCTGATGCGCACCTCTGAAAGCCTGTCGCCGGTCGACGCACCCGCCGTGGCGACGTCGCTTCTGGCATTCATCGTGGTCTATTTCTTCGTCTTCGGCGCGGGCACCTATTACCTGCTGCGCCTGATGTCGCAAAAGGTCGACCACGCATCGACCGAGATCGACGAGGGACCGATCCGAACGGCGGGTATCACCCCCGCGCCGCAGGTCGAGCGCCAAGCCACGATGCCCGGCGAATAGCCCCCGGAAAGGAGCAAGAGCATGATGATCTTCGATCTCGCATTCATCTGGGCCGGGCTGATCGCCTTTGCGGTGCTGGTCTATGTCATTCTCGACGGGTTCGACCTTGGCGTCGGCATCCTGTTTCCCTTCGCCCGCTCAGAGCGCGAGCGGGATGTGATGATGAACACCGTGGCCCCGGTCTGGGACGGCAACGAGACCTGGCTTATCCTCGGCGGTGGCGGCCTGTTCGCGGTGTTTCCGCTGGCCTATGCCATCGTCATGCCCGCGCTTTACATGCCGATCATTCTGATGCTGCTGGGCCTGGTGTTTCGCGGTGTCGCGTTCGAGTATCGCTGGCGCACGCAGCGGTGGAAAAGCTTCTGGTCGGTGGCCTTCTTCGGCGGCTCCGTGGTCGCGACCTTTACCCAGGGCATCGCCCTCGGCGCGCTGGTGCAGGGCATCGCCTATGAGGGGCGTGGCTATTCGGGGGGGTGGTATGACTGGCTGACGCCGTTCTCGGTTTTCACCGGGTTTGCGCTGATCGTCGGCTACGCGCTTCTGGGCGCGACCTGGATCAACCTCAAGACCGAGGGCGCTCTGCAGGACAGGTTCCGGGGCTACGCCAAGCCGCTGGCCGCGGGAACGCTGGTGCTGATCGGCCTGGTTTCGGCGCTGACACCGTTTCAGGATGCGGTCTATTTCGAACGCTGGTTCGCCTTCCCCGGAGCGGTCTGGTCGGCCATTGTGCCACTGCTCGTGCTGGTCATCGCGTGGAAGCTGTTCGACGGGCTGAAGCAGGGCTTCGACCTGCAACCGTTCCTGATGGCCAACGCGATCTTCGTGGTGTGCTTTGTCGGCATCGGCATCAGCTTCTATCCGCATATCGTGCCGCCGTCGCTGACCATACAGGAAGCCGCCGCCCCGGACTCGAGCCTTCTGTTCACCCTGGTCGGTGCCGGGTTTCTGGTGCCGATCATCCTGATCTACACGGGCTACGCCTATTGGGTGTTTCGCGGCAAGATCGACGAACACTCGGGCTATCACTGATGCCCGGCACACGTCCCCTCTGGCACCGGCTGGCATGGTTTGCCGCGATCTGGCTGGCCTCGGTCGCGGGGCTGTCGGTGGTGGCCTACCTGATCCGGCTGGTCGCGGTCTGAGCGGTCACCCGATCCGGTCCCACAGATCGAACTCGGGCGCCGCCTTGCGCCTGAGCTTGGCCTCGATCTCGGGGCTGAGCGTCAGGTCCCGGCGCGGCGAGACGTTTTCCCTTGGCAGGTCGATCGAGACCCCCAGTCGCGCTTCGAGGAAATCCACAAGACGACCCTGATCCTCGTAGCGGAAGAAATGCGTGACTTCGGTTCCATTGGGCCGGGGTTCGACGAACTTGGACTGGTCGCCGATATTGGCAAAGGGCGGCCGGTCGCCACGACAATAGGAATCGACGAAGGCATCGAAGGACATGTCCCTGGTCGATACCCGCTTGCCATCGAGAAACGGTCGCTGGCGATAGCGATACCACGACCCCAGCCACGAGATCGGTTCCCGGATGACGGCCAGCACATCCATGTGATCGGCGCCCATCTTCTCGAACATCGGGCGAAAGAAGCGGTTGTAGCGATAGACCGGCGCGTGTTTCAGCTCGGGCGGGTCGTTGACCACCATGCCGGCATGCGGCGCCAAGGCCTTGGCATAGGCCGACGTGCCCGTTTTGGGCACCGCCAGCATCACCAGCCGTGCTTTCCAGAAGACCAGCATGTCCCGCCTGTTCCCGCCCTTTTCCGCTCCGGCCTAAACTACTTCTTAACCAAAATCGAAAAAAGCTGGCTATGTCGAATTTTCTTGAAATGTTCCCTTTTTGATCTCATATGGTTGAGAACAAGAGGTGAACGACGCAGTCATTGCCGCCCGGCGACGGGTGTGGAATAAGGACGGGAAGACAAGCATATGGCAGACCTACTCTCCATGGACAGCAAGCGGACGGCAGACAAGCAGAAGGCCCTCGATTCGGCGCTCGCGCAGATCGAACGGCAATTCGGCAAGGGCTCGATCATGAAACTCGGGGGCGAGAACGCCTTTCGGGACATCGAGGCCACATCGACGGGCTCTCTCGGCCTCGATATCGCGCTTGGTATCGGCGGGTTGCCGATGGGCCGGATCATCGAGATCTACGGGCCGGAATCCTCGGGCAAGACAACGCTGACGCTGCATTGCGTGGCCGAGCAACAGAAAAAGGGCGGCGTCTGCGCCTTCGTCGACGCCGAACACGCGCTTGATCCGCAATACGCCAAGAAGCTGGGCGTCGATCTTGACGAGCTTCTGATCTCGCAGCCCGACACCGGCGAGCAGGCGCTCGAGATCACCGATACGCTGGTGCGCTCCGGCGCGGTCAACATGGTGGTGGTCGATTCGGTCGCGGCCCTGACCCCCAAGAGCGAGCTTGAGGGCGACATGGGCGACTCCAGCGTCGGCGTTCAGGCGCGGCTCATGAGCCAGGCGATGCGCAAGCTGACCGGTTCGATCAGCCGCTCGAACTGCATGGTGATCTTCATCAACCAGATCAGGATGAAGATCGGCGTCATGTTCGGCTCGCCCGAGACGACGACGGGCGGCAACGCGCTGAAATTCTATTCCTCCGTGCGGCTCGATATTCGCCGCATCGGTGCGATCAAGGACCGCGACGAGATTGTCGGCAACGCCACTCGCGTGAAGGTCGTCAAGAACAAGGTGGCGCCGCCCTTCAAGCAGGCCGAATTCGACATCATGTATGGCGAAGGCATCTCGAAGACCGGTGAGATGATCGATCTGGGCGTGAAGGCCGGCGTCGTCGAGAAGTCGGGCGCGTGGTATTCCTACGGCGATGAACGGATCGGCCAGGGCCGCGAGAACGCCAAGACGTTCCTGAAGGAAAACAAGGCCATGGCGCTTGAGATCGAAGACAAGATCCGGGCCGCGCACGGGCTTGATTTCGACATGGCCAAGGAAGACGACGCGGATGTCCTAGAGGGCTGACGCCCCTCTCGGACCGTCCCGGTCGCAGCTCTTCGGGCCCGTGCGGCCCCGCATCGCCCCGGCCCCTGCGCCGGGGCCTTTCGTTTTGCGCCGCTCTGACCGTGGACACCCGCCCCCCCCGGCGATACATCTCGGCCAATGTCACCCACCCGTGAGACCGGAAGGCCCGAGAATGCCCAGCCTCAATGATATCCGCGCCACCTTCCTCAGCTATTTCGAGAAGCAGGGACACGAGGTCGTCCCCTCCTCACCGCTGGTGCCGCGCAACGATCCGACCCTGATGTTCGCCAACTCGGGCATGGTGCAGTTCAAGAACCTGTTCACCGGGCTCGAACATCGCGACTATACCCGCGCCACCTCCGCGCAGAAATGCGTACGCGCCGGGGGCAAGCACAACGACCTCGACAACGTGGGTTACACCGCGCGCCACCACACCTTTTTCGAGATGCTGGGCAACTTCTCGTTCGGGGATTACTTCAAGCAAGAGGCGATCCCCTTTGCCCATGAACTGATCACCAGGGAATTCGGCATCGACCACAAGCGCCTGCTGGCGACGGTCTATCACACCGATGACGAGGCCTTCGAGATCTGGAAGAAGATGGGCATCCCCGAGGATCGCATCATCCGCATCGCCACGTCGGACAACTTCTGGCAGATGGGCCCGACCGGCCCCTGCGGCCCCTGCACCGAGATCTTCTACGACCACGGCGATCACATCTGGGGCGGACCGCCGGGATCGCCCGAGGAAGACGGCGACCGCTTCATCGAGATCTGGAACATCGTCTTCATGCAGAACGAGCAGTTCGAGGACGGCACCATGCGCGCGCTCGACATGCAGTCGATCGACACCGGCATGGGCCTTGAACGGATCGGCGCGCTGCTTCAGGGCAAGCACGACAACTACGACACCGACCTCATGCGCGCGCTCATCCTGGCCTCGGCCGAGGCGACATCGTCGGACCCGGACGGGCCGGGCAACGTGCATCACCGGGTAATCGCCGACCACCTGCGCTCGACCTCGTTCCTGATCGCCGATGGCGTCATGCCATCGAATGACGGGCGCGGCTATGTGCTGCGCCGGATCATGCGCCGGGCCATGCGCCATGCGCATCTCTTGGGCGCGAACGACCCGGTCATGCACCGCCTCGTGCCCGCGCTGGTGCACCAGATGGGGGCGGCCTACCCCGAACTCGGCCGCGCGCAGGCACTGATCGAAGAGACCCTGCGCCTTGAAGAGACGCGGTTCCAATCGACGCTCGACCGCGGCCTCAAGCTGCTGGACGACGAGCTTGCCAAACTGCCAGAGGACGCCGCCCTGCCCGGCGAAGCGGCGTTCAAGCTCTACGACACCTACGGCTTTCCGCTGGACCTGACCCAGGACGCGCTGCGCGAAAAGCACCGCACCGTCGATACCGAGGGCTTCGACACCGCCATGGCCGCGCAGAAGGCCAAGGCCCGCGCCGCCTGGTCCGGCACCGGAGAGGCCGCCGATGCGGCGATCTGGTTCGACATCGCCGAGGCCCATGGGGCCACCGATTTTCTGGGCTACGACACCGAAACCGCCGAGGGCCAGATCCTGGCGCTGGTGCAGGACGGTGCCGAGACCGACAGCGCCGCCAAGGGCGACAGCGTGCAGGTCGTGCTGAACCAGACGCCGTTCTACGCCGAGGCCGGCGGCCAGGTCGGCGATACCGGAGAGATCGTCACCGACGAGGGCCGTGCCCAAGTCACCGACACCCGCAAGGTCGCGGGCGTGTTCATCCACTTCGCCGAGGTGACCGAGGGCGCGCTGAAAAAGAGCGACGCCGCGCGGCTGGTCGTCGATCACGCGCGCCGCACCAACATCCGGGCCAACCACTCGGCCACGCACCTTCTGAACGAGGCGCTGCGCCGGGCGCTGGGCGATCACGTCGCACAGCGCGGCTCGCTCAACGCGCCCGACCGTCTGCGCTTCGATTTCAGCCATGCCAAGGCGCTGAGCGCCGCCGAGATCGAGACCGTCGAACGCGAAGTCAACGATTACGTCCGTCAGAACGCCCCCGTGGAGACGCGCATCATGACGCCGGATGACGCGCGCGGCCTGGGTGCGCAGGCGCTCTTTGGCGAGAAATACGGCGACGAGGTGCGCGTCGTTTCCATGGGCATCGATCCCGATGCGCGGAAAGGCACCCGGGGTGACACCTACTCGATCGAACTTTGCGGCGGCACCCATGTGGGCCGCACCGGAGAGATCGGGGCGTTCACGGTGCTGGGCGATTCCGCCTCGGCCGCGGGGATCCGCCGGATCGAGGCGCTGACCGGACAGGCGGCGCTCGATTATCTGCGCGGACAGGACCAGCTGGTCAGCCGTCTGGCAGGCGAGATGAAGACCTCTGTCGCCGATCTTCCCGACCGGCTGCGGGCGCTTCTCGACGAGCGCAAGGCGCTTGCCAACGAGGTGGCGCAACTCAAGCGCGACATCGCCATGGGCGGCGGCGGCAATGCCGGGGGCGGCGCAGAGCCGCGCGATGTGGGCGGTGTGAAATTCCTGAGCCAGGTGTTGTCGGGCGTCTCGGGCAAGGACTTGCGCCCGCTGATCGACGCACACAAGCAGCGCATCGGCTCGGGCGCGATCCTGCTGGTGGCCGACGCCGACGGCAAGGCGGCGGTCGCGGCAGGCGTGACCGACGATCTGACCGGCAAGGTGTCGGCGGTCGATCTGGTCAAGGCCGCCGTCGAAGCGCTGGGCGGCAAGGGCGGCGGCGGACGGCCCGACATGGCCCAGGGCGGTGCCGCCTCGGCCGAGAATGCACAGGCGGCCATCGCTGCCGCAGAAACCGTGATCGGAGGATAGGATGCCCGCACTCTGGATAGCCCATGTGCACGTGACCGACGCCGAGGCCTATGGCAAATATGCAAAGCTGGCAGGCCCGGCGATTGCCGCCCATGGCGGCACCTTCCTGGCCCGTGGCGGTCGCTATGTCGTGCTCGAAGGCAACAAGACCGCGGCGGGCGACGCGCGCGAGCGCCACGTGGTCGCGCGGTTCCCGTCGGTCGAGGCGGCAGAGCAATGCTACCGATCGGACGCCTACCAGGAGGCGCTGAACCACGCCCGCGACGCGTCAGAGCGCGACCTGCTGATCATCGAGCTGTCCGAGGAATAGTGCCTCAGGGCACCTCGCGGTCGAACAGGATCGTGCCGGACATGATCCCCTGACGCCAGGCGCATTGATCGTCCCGCTGATTGAGATGTGCCCAGGCACTGACCGCAAACCGGTCGGGTGACATCAGCACGATAAAGGCGTTGATGAAGTCGCGCGGGACCGTGGTTTCAAGGATGTCGGGCGCTTCGAACGGGGCGCGATCCTCGGGCGACAGGCTTTCGATCTGGTAGCTGTAGGCCAGGTATTCCGCGGTCGCCATGCAATGCGCCACCGGGCACGGAACCACATCGTAGAGCGCGTGAGTCAGTTCGTGCACCACGATGCTGTCGAAGAACCGCGCGATGGGCACATGGGCGAAGGCGCTGTCGGGCTTGCGCAATGCCGCCATGGTTTCCGGTACGTGCAATTCGATCAGACCTTCGCCGCAGTGGAACAGACCGAAGCAACCATGCGGGTTGATCTGCCGGGTCAGCATGATCTCGACCGGATCCTGCACCGTCAGCCCGCATTCCCCGAACAGGGCCAGCGCCTGCTCGGCCGCAGTGCAGACCTTCGCGCGCAGCGACGGTGACGCGCCCGAGACCGACACCGGACCGTCGCCGCAGGGTTCGGGCTCTGCCGCCAACGACGTGGCGACGGCGATCAACGGCAAGACGGCAGCGCGACGCAGCATTCCCCGGCGGTCCTTTCGCATCAGGATAGCAACGCAGGGTAGCAATGCCGGGGCGCAGCGCAAAGAGGTCTCCTGGCGCTGCGCGGGTTCCTGCCCTCAGGGCGCGCGCGACTGCCGCTTGCGCTCGTGCGGGTCCAGATAGCGCTTGCGCAGACGCACGGACGTGGGCGTCACTTCGACCAGTTCGTCGTCGTTGATATAGGCGATCGCCTGTTCCAGCGACAGCGTGATCGGCGTTGTCAGGCGCACCGCTTCGTCGGTGCCGGACGCGCGGACGTTGGTCAACTGCTTGCCCTTGAGCGGGTTCACCTCGAGGTCGTTCTCGCGGCTATGCTCGCCGATGATCATGCCGGTGTAGACCGGGGTCTGCGCGCCGATGAAGAACTTGCCGCGGTCTTCCAGCTTCCAGAGCGCGTAAGCGACCGCGGTGCCGTTCTCCATCGAGATCAGCACACCGGCGCGGCGGCCCGGGATCGGCCCCTTGTGCGGGGCCCAGCCGTGAAAGACGCGGTTCATGACGCCGGTGCCGCGCGTGTCGGTCAGAAACTCGCCGTGATAGCCGATCAGGCCGCGCGCGGGGACGTGCGCCACGATACGGGTCTTGCCGGCGCCCGCGGGCTTCATTTCGACCAGATCGCCCTTGCGCGCCCCGGTGATCTTTTCGATGACCGCGCCGGAATAATCGTCATCGACGTCGATCACAACCTCCTCGATGGGCTCTTCCAGTCCGTTTTCGCCGTCGCGCAGGATGACCTGCGGGCGCGAGATCGACAATTCGAATCCTTCGCGGCGCATGTTTTCGATCAGCACGCCCATCTGAAGCTCGCCCCGGCCCGACACCTCGAAGGCCTCGCCGCCGGGCGTGTCCTTGATCTTGATCGCGACGTTGGATTCGGCCTCTTTCATCAGGCGCTCGCGGATCACGCGCGATTGCACCTTCTTGCCTTCCCGGCCCGCCAGCGGCGAGTCGTTGATGCCGAAGGTGACGGTGATGGTGGGCGGGTCGATCGGCTGCGCTTCAAGCGGTTCCTCGACCGCGAGGGCACAGATCGTGTCGGCCACGGTGGCCTTGGTCATGCCCGCGAGCGAGACGATATCGCCGGCCGTGGCTTCGGGGATGTCCTGCTGGCCGAGGCCGCGGAAGGCGGTGATCTTGGTGACGCGGAACTGCTCGATCTTCTGGCCGATGCGCGACAGGGCCTGCACGGTGGCGCCGACCTTGATGTGCCCGGATTCGACGCGCCCGGTCAGGATGCGGCCGACAAAGGGATCGTTGCCCAGCGTGGTCGCGAGCATGCGGAAATCCCCGTCCCGGCGCTTGAGCTGCTTGGGGGCGGGAACGTGGTTGAGGATCAGACGGAACAGCGCATCGAGATCCTTGCGCGGTCCGTCAAGCTCGGCATCGGCCCAGCCCGCACGACCCGAGGCGTAGAGATGCGGAAAGTCGAGCTGATCCTCGTCCGCGCCGAGGTTGGCGAACAGATCGAAGCATTCGTCGAGCGCGCGGTCCGGCTCGGCGTCGGGCTTGTCGACCTTGTTCAGCACAACGATCGGGCGCAGGCCAAGGGCGAGCGCCTTGGAGGTCACGAATTTCGTCTGCGGCATCGGGCCCTCGGCGGCATCGACCAGCAGCACGACGCCATCGACCATCGACAGAATGCGTTCGACCTCGCCGCCGAAATCGGCGTGGCCGGGGGTGTCGACGATATTGATGCGGTGGCCCTTCCATTCGACCGAGGTCGCCTTGGCAAGGATGGTGATGCCGCGCTCGCGCTCGAGGTCGTTCGAATCCATGGCACGTTCGGTGGTGGCCTGGTTCTCGCGGTAGGTGCCGGATTGTTTCAGAAGCTCGTCGACCAGCGTTGTCTTGCCGTGGTCCACGTGAGCGATGATTGCGACGTTGCGCAGGTCCATAAGGAGTATCCAATAATCTCGAGGGTCGCGCGCGGCCTATAACCCGGCGGCGAAAAAGGCCAGCGCTTTCCGGCGAAACCTCGCGTCCATTGCATGCGGGTCGCGGTGCGCCCTGCCCCGGACCTGATCCGGGGCCTCGTCGGTCGCACGCACCCTATGCAAAAGGGCGACCCGCAGGCCGCCCTTCCGTGCAAAAACCGGCGCGCGTCAGCCGCCGTAGACGATGTTCGGCAGCCAGATCACCACTTCCGGAAACAGCATGCAGATAACCAGACCGACGATCTGCAACCCCAGGAACGGCAGCGCCGCCTTGAAGATGTCGGTCATCGGGATCTCGGGCGGGGCAACCCCGCGCAGGTAGAACAGCGCATAGCCGAACGGCGGCGACAGAAAGCTCATCTGCATGTTCACGAGGTAGAGCACCCCGAACCACAAGACCAGGTCGTCGGGATTGTCGAGCCCGAAGGCCTGCGCCCCAAGCACCTTGATGATCGGTACGAAGATCGGCACGCACAGAAGCAGGATGCCCACCCAGTCCAGGAACATGCCCAGCACCACCAGAAGCACCTGCATCAGGATCAGGATCCCCCAGGGGCCGAGGCCGGTGGCGGCCAGGCTTTCCTGCACGAACTGCTGACCGCCCTCGAGCACGTAAAGCCCGACGAAGATCGTCGCACCGAACATGATCCAGATCACCATCGCGCTGGCCTTGAGCGTGGTCAGCGACGCCTCGCGTACCGTCTGCCAGTCGAGCTTGCGGTGAATCGCCGCCACGATGAAGGCCCCGAAGGTGCCGATGCCCGCGGCCTCGACCGGTGTGGCCACACCCGAGAAGATCACACCCAGCACCAGCGCGATCAGCACGATAGGGGCCGACATGTTGCCCAGCAGGCGGAGCTTCTGGGCGTTCGAGATCCGCTCTTCCACCGGGATCGGCGGGCCGACCTCGGGGTTGATGTAGCTGCGCACGATCACATAAGCGATGTACATGCCCGACAGCAGCAGGCCCGGAATGACCGCGCCGATGAACAGCTCACCCACCGACTGCTCGGCCACCACCGCATAGATGATCGCCAGGATCGACGGCGGGATCAGGATGCCAAGCGTACCGCCCGCCATGATCGACCCCATGGCGATCTTCGGGTCATAGCCGCGGTTGAGCATCGCAGGCAGCGCGATGATCCCCATCGTCACCACCGCCGCGCCGATCACGCCGACCATCGCCGCAAGCACCGTGGAGGCCAGGATCGTCGCCGCCGCGAGGCCGCCCTTCACGCCGCCGAGAACCTTGTAGATCACATCGAACATGTCGTTGATGATCCCGGCCCTTTCCAGCATCGCGGCCATGAAAATGAACAGCGGGATCGCCGACAACTGGTAATTCGTCATCAGCGGAAAGATCCGGCTGGGCACGATGTTGAGCGCGCGTTCGTCGCCCAGAACGAACAGAAACACGCAGGCCAGACCGCCGGTCACGAAGGCCAGCGGCAGACCCGCCATCAACAGCACCAGAAGCGTGCCGAACATGATCAGCGTGAGCCAGCCAATACCAATCTCAAGTCCCATGGATCAGGCCCCCCGCATCGCGACTTGGATGTCTTTCATCAGTTTCGACACCCCCTGCAGGACCAGCAGCAGCGCGCCGATCACCATCACCCATTTCATGGGCCACAAGGGCACCTCCCATTCGTTGAACGAAATCTCGCCCCAGCGGATGCTGTCATCGGTCCATTGCCCGAAACTCCAGTTCGCCAGCATCTCTCCGGTCGGGATCTCGCCGCGTGCCCACTGGCTGATCAACCCGTTGCCCGACGGCACCGCGATGGCATCCATGGCGAAGATCCAGCTGGTCACCAGCAGCGTGCCCGCGAAGATGAAGAAGAAGACCGAGGTGGCGATATCGACCCAGGCTTTCTTCTTGCGTGGCAGCGGCGCATAGAAGATGTCGACCCGCACATGCTGTTCGGTCAGCATCGCATAGGATCCGGCGATCAGGTATTGCATGCCGAACATCAGATACATCGCCTCATGCGCCCAGTTCGTCGGCGAGTTGAAGACATAGCGCGAGATCACCTCGAAGTAGTAGACGAAGACCGCGATCACCGCCCAGTAGGCGGTGAACTCGCCGCAAAAGAGACAGAGCCGGTCGATCCAGTTCTTCACGTAGCGGCTGTCGTCCTCCATCACGCCGATGCCCGCCTCGCGCAGCTTGCGGTCGTTTTCCGTCTCTTCCTCCTGCGGCAGATTGGCGTTGGCGCGACGGATCAGGAAGGGCAGCAACAGCGCATCAATGGCGATCATCGCCAGCAGCAGATAGAGCGCATTGCGCCCCATCGACGCCCAGTAGGCCCGCACGTCCTGCGCCGCGCGCAACGGTGTCTCAAGCTCGGCCAGGGCGGCGTTCGCCTCGTCGATCCGCGCCTGCCCCTGCGCGATGGTGCGCTCGGCCCGGTCCAGCCGCCGCTGGGCCGCCTTTTGCTGGAACGATCCTTCCTCGGCCTCGGCCAGAACGGTTCGGAACCCCTCGATATCGGCGCGGGCCTCGCCCACGCGCCCCTCCTCGCGATCAAGCATGCGCAGCGCGACGCGTTCCTCGTTGGCCAGGTTCGACACCGCTGTGCGGGCATCCTGTTGCTGACCGTTGGAATAGAGAATGACCAGAAACACCGGGATGAAAACGAACCCCCAGAGGTTCCTCACGTAGAACCGATGCAGACCCAACATGCCGCCGGTGACCAGGATCATGTAGCCCAGCGCCGTCGAATACTGCTTTCTCTCAACCTTGGGACGCTTCGCGAGCGCCATGGCGATCAGCGGGAAGACGATCAGCCCCACCCAATAGAGCCAATGCGGCAGCGTGAAACTGATACCGGGCATGTCCTGTCCCTCTTGTTCTGGTGTCCGACATGTGGGACCGCCCGTCACACGGGGTGGCGGGCGGTCGCGTCATGAACGGCAGGGTTGATCAGAGATCGAGCGTCAGACCGTCGGTCAGGGACGGATCGACATAGCCGAGCGACCCCGACTGCATGTAATCGAGCTGGATCTTGAAGACCCGCGCCGCGTTCGGATCGCGGTTGGCGTAGTCGAACCAGATCGGCACCGCGACCTCGGTCATCAGCTCGACGTCATCCTGCGACAGGCGCGTGACCTCGACGCCGTCGGCCTCGAACTTGCCCCAGGCTTCCTGGTCGGCCTTCTGGATCGCCGCATGGTGCATGTCCGAGTAGACATGGGTTTCCATCTCGACGAATTGCCGCATCTGCGGCGACAGCGCGTTCCACGCATCCATCCCCACCGTGATGTCCATGAGGTCGACCGGCTGGTAGAGCGACATGAATCCCGGGGGACCCATGACGATGTAATCGGTAACCTGGCTGAAGCCGAGCGCGTAGTTGACCGCCGGGCCCACGTAATCGGCCACATCGATGGTGCCCTTTTCGAGCGCCGGGAAAATCTCGGAGCCGGGCAGAACCGTGGTCTCGGCCCCGATCTCGGTGAAGACCTCGGCGACCATGCCGCCGGGCAGGCGCATCTTGCGGCCCGCGAAGTCGTCGATCGACCGGATCGGCACCTTCGAGTGGATGATATTGGGTCCGTGGTGGACCGGCCCGACGAACATCAGGCCCTGCTCCGCGAACAGCTCGCGCGCGATCTCGAGCCCGCCGAGGCCGTAATAGAACACGTCCCACTCATGCGGATTGCGCAGGCCCAGCGGATAAGAGGTCAGGAAGGTCGCCGCCGGAATGATGCCCTGACCGTAGATCGTGAAGGGGTTGATCGCGTCCAGAACACCGTTCTTCACGGCGTCGTAAAGCTGGAAATCGCCCACGACATCGTTGGCGCCGAAGGGCTGGAAGGCCAGTTCGCCGTCGGTCTTCTCGGTGATGGTCGCACACCAGTCCTTGAAGATCTGAAGTCCCGCGCCGCCGGGCCAGGATGTCTGGATCTTCCAGGTGGTGCCGTGCGCGGCGGCAGTGGCGATATGCGGTGCCGCGAGCGTGGCCGCTCCGGCGCCAGCGAGGGTGCGCAGCGCCAGGCGCCGCGTGGTCTTCATATGCATAACTTCCTCCCTTAGGTATTGTTTTTATGTAGCAATTTCGCACATACAGGCGCCGGGCATCGGGATCCTTCGACCGTTTCAGGTGCAGCAACACTTTGTATACAAGCGCCATTGCCTGCCCGGAGGCTAGTTGACCGAAACCGAAGCGCAAGTGTTTTCGTCTCTGCATCGCGGCAAGACGCGTCAGCCCGGGGGTGCCCCGCGCGGCACGTTCTCGCTCATCTGCCGGGCAATGGTCAGATCGCCCACCAGTTGCGCCTCGGCGGCCGCGCGCGCCGATGCGTCGGGAATGCGCAGGATATACGACGGGTGCCAGGTGATCAGCACCGGCGTGCCGTCCGCCGTCTGCTCGAGCCGCCCCCGTCGCCCGGCGATGCCCTTGCCCGAACCGGTCAGCGCCTCTGCCGCCGTCGCCCCCATCGCCACCAGAAGGCCGGGGCGGATCAGCGCCTGTTCGAGGTCGAGCCACCAGCGGCAGGCCTCGACCTCGCCCGCGTCAGGGCGCTGGTGGATGCGGCGGCGACCGCGCGGCTGAAACTTGAAATGCTTGACCGCATTGGTTATGTAGACCGCCCCTCGATCCATCCCCGCCTGCGCCGCCGCCCGATCAAAGACCTGTCCGGCGGGGCCGACAAAGGGCAGGCCCAGCAGGTCCTCGCGGTCGCCCGGCTGTTCGCCGACGATCATCAGGGGCGCATCCTGCGGCCCCTGCCCCGGCACCGCCTGGGTTGCGTGACGGCACAGATCGCAGCGCGTGCAGCCGCGAACCTCGTCGGCCAGCACCGCCACCGGACCCTCGGGGGCGGGTTTTGCCAGCACCCGTGCCGCATGGTCCGACAGCGCCCGCGCGCGGCGCCCCGGGTCGGGCAGCGGCATGGTGTCGGCCATCGCGCGTACCCGCGCCTCGGCGCCTTCGATCAGCCCGGGGATCAGCTCTGCCTCGGGCAGGTTCTTCCAGTATTTCTTCGGCATCTCGGCGCACATCGCCTTCACCATCACCCGCGCGGGGTTGAAGATCGACGCATAGTAGGTCCGCCAGAGGTCTTCGGTGGCGTCCTCGGGCGGGCGGTCTGGCGCTTGCGTCTGCTCGAAGTGCAGATGCCCGTCCGTGAAACGCGCGGTCAGATCGGGGGTCGCGATGACCCAATCCATGTCGCCGAACCGCTTGGCAAAGAACGGCGCGCCGCGTTCGAGGCAGGGATGCTCGGGCTCGAACCAGGCGGCGAAGGCGCGGCGCGACCCGTTGCCCGCCACTTCGCGGAACCGCACGAAGGCGTGCATCTTGTGCACGTCGCGCCCGATGGCCTTGGCCTGCGCCAGCAGTACCGCGATGTCCCGGTCGGCGCGGTCCCCCCAGACGGCCCTGCCCTCGGCGATGCGCAGGACCACGCGGTAGGCCCGCGCGAAGCGTTCGGGGTCGGAATGACAAAGCGCGCTTTCGATGCCGTCGATGGCCGCCTTCGACAACGATATATTGCGCGCCTGCCCGGCCTTGCCCACGGGACCGCCCGCGAACAGATCCGCCGAGGCATCGCCCCTGCGCCAGAGCACGTCTTCCGGCGCGACACCCGCCCGCGCCAGGGCACGCGCCTCGCGCCGCCAGGCGGCGACCGTGCCGATGCGGGGCAGAACCACCTCGTGCATCAGAACAGCGACAATTGTTCCGGCGGCGCCGCAAAGCGGGCGCGGAGACGCTGTTCCTCGAGCAGGCCGCGCGGGCTCCATCCTGGCGCGGTGATGAAGGCGCGGGCCCGCGATACCACGGCCCCCATCGCCTTGAGATGCTCGTAGCGCACCATCCCCCGCCGCCGCGCCGCCAGCAGGCGACCAACAGTGCGCGTGCCAAAGCCCGGCACCCGCAGAAGCGCCTCGCGCGGGGCGACGTTGATGTCGACGGGGAAGTGTTCGCGATGCGCCACCGCCCAGGCCGTCTTGGGGTCGAGATCGAGGTCGAGCATACCGCCCGCACCGCCGATTTCGTCGACCTGGAAATCGTAGAACCGGAGCAGCCAGTCGGCCTGGTAAAGCCGGTGTTCGCGCATCAGCGGCGCGGGCTTGATCGGCAGCGCCTTCGCGGGGTCGGGAATGGGCGAGAAGCCCGAATAGTAGACCCGGCTCAGCCCGTAGCTGGCATAAAGGTCCGCGCTTTGCGTCAGGATGGTGCGGTCATTGGCCGCATCGGCGCCGACGATCACCTGCGTCGACTGGCCCGCGGGGGCGAATTTCGCGGGCCGCTTGCCGCGCCAGCTTTTGCCGCTGCGGCTGGCTTCGCGTCGCACGCGCACGTCGGCCATGGTCTGCTTGATGTTCACCGCGTCCTTTTCGGGGGCGAGGTCCTTCAGCGCCCGCTCGGTCGGCATCTCGATGTTGATCGACAGCCGGTCTGCCCATTTCCCGGCCTCGTCGATCAGCTCCGGGCTGGCGGAGGGGATGGTCTTGAGGTGGATGTAGCCGCGAAACCCTTCCTGTTCGCGCAGGGTCCGCGCAATCCGGGTCATGTCGGCCATGGTCTCGTCCGGCGAGCGGATGATGCCCGAGGACAAAAAAAGCCCTTCGATGTAGTTGCGGCGGTAGAATTCGATCGTCAGATTGACCACTTCCTCGACAGAAAAGCGCGCCCGTTCGACGCGCGAGGAGGCGCGATTGATGCAATAGGCGCATTCGTAGATGCAGAAATTCGTCATCAGGATCTTGAGCAGGGAGATACACCGCCCGTCCGGTGCGTAGGCGTGACAGATGCCCGAGCCACCGGCGGACCCGACGCCCTTGCCGTCCCGCGAATCCCGCCTTTCGCCGCCTGACGATGCGCAGGAGGCGTCGTATTTCGCGGCGTCCGACAGGATCGCCAGCTTTTCGGATAGGGTGCGCTTTGCCATGTTGTTCATGATATGTTCCACGGCAGAACAGAACAAGCACAAAGGGTGCGGCAGGCGGTCGCGTCGGCGATTTTACTCCGAGGCCCCGGATCTGGTCCGGGGCCTCGGGTCGGACCTCAGGCCGCCTTGCGACGGGCCGGACGCCGTTTCTTCGACGGTCCGCCATAGGATTGGCCGCCGCCACCGCCTTGCGGTTTGCCACCGCGACCGCGCTGTCCGCCGCCGCCACCGCGACGCCCCGGCTTGGGGGCCGATACGGCTGCAGGACGGGTGCCGAAGGCCACCGGGATCTCGGTCTTCATGACCTTCTCGATCTGTTCCAGCAGCTCGACCTCTTCGGCCGAGCAGAACGCGATCGCCTCACCCTCGCGTCCCGCGCGAGCGGTCCGACCGATGCGGTGCACGTAGTTGTCCGGCACATCCGGCAGTTCGTAATTGATCACGTAGGACACGCCCGGAATGTCGATGCCGCGGGCGGCCACGTCGGTCGCCACGAGGATGTTGATGCTGCCGTCGCGGAACGCCTTGATGGCGCGGTCGCGCTGTCCCTGGCTCTTGTTGCCGTGGATCGACGCGGCGTTGAAGCCGTCGGCCACCAGGCCTTTCATCAGCTTCTCGGAGCCGTGCTTGGTGCGCCCGAAGATCAGCGTCAGCGCGTCGGGATCGTTCGACAGGATCTCGCGCAGACGCGCGGGCTTGGCCCCCTTCTCGACGAATTGCACCGACTGGCTGACCTTGTCGGCGGCCTTGCCCGGAGGCGACACCTGAACCTTGCGCGGGTTGGTCAGATAGGCGCCCGACAGCTCTTCCATCTGTTTCGGCATGGTGGCCGAGAACAGCATGGTCTGGCGCGGCGTGCCAAGCTTGGGCGCGATCTTCCGCAGCGCATGGATGAACCCCATGTCGAGCATCTGGTCGGCCTCGTCGAGCACCAGGTGCCGCACCGAGGACAGATCGACCGCGCGGCGGTCCATCAGGTCCATCAGCCGTCCGGGCGTGGCGACAAGGATGTCGGTGCCGCGGGCCAGCGTGGTGATCTGGCGGTTGATGGACTGGCCGCCGACCACCGTGGCCACCTTGATCCGCGTTTCGCGGGTCAGGCCGCGCAGCGCGTCGGCGATCTGGTTCACCAGTTCGCGCGTCGGGGCCAGGATCAGCGCCTTGGCCTGTTTCGGCGCGGGTTTGCCCGGCTCGGCCAGCAGGTGGTCGATCAGCGGCAGGCCGAAGGCCAGCGTCTTGCCGGTGCCGGTCTGGGCGAGGCCAAGAATGTCGTGGCCTTCAAGCGCCAGCGGAATGGCCTTGTTCTGAATGGGGGTGGGTTCGGTCAGGTTGTTTTGTGCCAGGGCGGCGTTGAGGGCCGGCGCAAGGCCGAGCATGTCGAAATCGAACAAGAGATATCCTTTATGTCGCCCACTTGCGGCCCATACCTTGGGATCTCGCGCGGGCAAGATGCATGGCTGCGGGGATCGCAGCGCACACGAGGGTCAAGCGCGGCCTCGGGAGGATGCGGGCGTATCCCGCGCCATCCGGCCGTCGCATCAGGAACCCTGCGTGATGGGGAACTGGAGTTGTTGTTTACGCTGGTGCGCCCGAAACGACAGGCACGGCTTGCTCACGCGGCAGCGCAGCGTAGGACCGAGATGAGGGTTCGGGCCCGATAAGTCAAGATGAAAGCGCGGTTTTTCCCGACTGACGCGGCGAAACCCCGCTCAGACGGGGCCGGCCCCGGCTTCTGCCCCTGCGTCCGCGGCGCCGGAGACTGTGCGGGCGGCGGAGCGGTGGCGCGTGGCCATTTGCCGACGCACAAAGGCCAGCACAAAAATGGCCGTCAGGATCAGCACGATGGTCGGGGCCGGTGCGGAATCCAGAAAGAAGCTCAGGTAGGTGCCGGTCAGCATCGCGCCCATGCAAACCGCCACCGACAGCCACAGCATGTTGCGGAAGGTTCGCACCAGCAGGAACGCGATGGCCCCCGGCGCGATCAGAAGCCCGATTGACAGGATCAGCCCCGCCGCCGACAGCGTCGCCACGATGGTCAGCGACAGCGCCGCCAGTAGTCCGTAATGCAGCCAGCCGACCGGCAGCCCCGCCGCATGCGCCTGCGCCGGATCGAAGGCCTGCAGCATCAGGTCCTTCCAGCGCAGCAGCAATCCGCCACCGACCACCAGCGCGATGATACCCGCGGTCCACAGCTCGTGCGGCTCGACCCCCAGCATGTTGCCGAACAGGATGTGATCGAGATGCGCGTTGGTCTCGATCGACACGTAAAGCACGATGCCCGCGCCGAACATGCCCGAAAAGACGACCCCCATGACGGTGTCCTGCTTGACCCGGGAATTGCCCGCCAGAAAGCCGGTCGCGACCGAGCAGAACATGCCCGCCACGAAGGCACCGATGATCAGCGGGATGTTGAGGATATAGGCCAGCACGATGCCCGGCAGCACCGCGTGGCTGACCGCGTCGCCCATCAGCGCCCACCCCTTGGTGACCAGAAAGCACGACAACAGCGCGGTGGGCACCGATACCAGAACGGCGATCAGGAAGGCGTTCTGCATGAACGGAAGCTGGAATGGCAGCAGCAGCGTCTCGATGATCATGCCGGCTCCTTTCGCGGCGGGCCCTGTCGCAACGCGGCCCCGGCCCGGGCGCGCGCCGCCAGCCAGCCGTATTTCGGGGCGAATACAAAGGCGGTCAGGAACACGAGGGTCTGCAGGCTGACGATGACACCGCCGGTCGCCCCGTCGAGAAAGTAGCTGACATAGGCCCCCAGAAAGCTGGTGACCGCCCCGATGGCGATCGAGGCCAGGATCAGGCGCGGGAAGCGGTCGCACAGCAGGTAGGCCGTGGCCCCGGGCGTCACCACCATGGCGATGACCAGAAATGCGCCGACCGTCTGCATCGCGGCGACCACGCAGGCCGACAGCAGCACGAAGAACATCGCTTTCAGCAGACCGGGCCGCAATCCGATGGCGCGGGCATGGTTCTCGTCGAAGAAAGTGACCATCAGGTCTTTCCATTTCAGCGTCATCACCCCGAGCGTGACGAAACCGATGATCGCCAGTTGCAGCGTGTCCCCGGGCGTGATGGCCAGGATATTGCCCATGGTGATGGTCTGGACCGACACCGACATCGGGTTCACCGACACGATGAACAGCCCCAGCCCGAAGAACGAGGTGAAGATCATGCCGATGATCACGTCGACCTTGAGGCCCGAGCGTTCGGACAGGAACAGCATCGCCCCCGCCGCCAGCCCGCCCGCGATGAACGCGCCGAGCGCAAAGGGCAAGCCCAGGATATAGGCCCCCGCCACCCCCGGCACGACCGAATGCGAAAGCGCGTCGCCGATCAGCGACCAGCCCTTGAGCATCAGGTACGCCGACAGGAAGGCGCAGACACCGCCGACCAGCGACGACACCCAGATCGCGTTGGTCATGTAGCCATATGTGAAGGGCTCGATCAGGGTCTCGATCATGACGGGTGCTCGGATGCGAAACTCAGATGCCGCAACACGCCGCCGAAAGCCTCTTCGAGCTTGTCGCGGGTGAAGGTCGTCTCGGTCGGACCGTGGTGCAGGACCGTGCCCTTGATCAGAACCGTCCGGTCGCAGAAGGACTGCACGGTGCCAAGGTTGTGGGTCGAGACCAGCATCACCCGGCCTTCCGTCTTCAATTCGCGAAGAAGTGCGATGATGCGTTCTTCGGTCTTCACGTCGACGCCGGTGAAGGGCTCATCCAGCAGGATCACCTGCCCCTCCTGCGCCAGCGCGCGGGCCAGGAAGACGCGTTTGCGCTGCCCGCCCGATAGTTCGCCGATCTGGCGGCCCCGGAAATCGGCCATGTCGACGCGCGCCAGCGCCTGTGTCACGGCGGCCCGGTCGGCGGGCTTGGGGCGGCGCAGAAAGCCCATATGGCCGTAGCGGCCCATCATCACCACATCCTCGACCAGGATCGGGAAGTCCCAGTCGACCTCTTCGGCCTGGGGCACATAGGCCACGAGGTTGCGCTTGAGCGCGTCGTTCACCGGCATGCCCAGAAGCTCGATCTCGCCGCGCGCCGGTGGAACAAATCCCATCAATGCCTTGAAAAGTGTCGATTTGCCCGCGCCATTGACGCCCAGAAGGGCGGTGATCGACCCGCGCGGCACCTCGAAACTGGCATCCCAAAGCGCGGTGTGCCCGTTGCGGTAGGTCACCGTCAGATCGCGCACGGAAACGCCGTGGCCTGCGCCTGCGGGCATTGCGGTGTCGGTCTTGGGTTGGTCGTGTATCATGCGGGCTCCGTTCGGCGCGGCGTGGCGCACAAGCTCAGTTCATCGCCTTCGAGAGGCCCTCGACCACGGTCGCGGAGGTCACCCGCAACAGATCGAGATAGGTCGGCACAGGGCCGTCCGGCGCGCTCAGGCTGTCCACGTAAAGGACGCCGCCAAAGGCCGCGCCGGTTTCGCGTGCGACCTGTTCGGCGGGGGCGCTGCTGACGGTGCTTTCGCAGAACACCACGGGGATGTCGTTGTCGCGTACACCGTCGATGACCGCGCGCACCTGCTGCGGCGTACCGACTTGATCGGCGTTGATCGGCCAGAGGTACAACTCTTTCAAGCCCAGATCCCGCGCCAGATAGCTGAACGCGCCCTCGCAGGTCACCAGCCAGCGCCGGTCTGCCGGAACGGTCGCGACCTGCGCCCGCAGCGGTTCAAGCGTGGCGCGCAGTTCGGCCTTGTAGCGCGCCGCGTTGGCGGCATAGACCCCGGCGTTATCAGGGTCGTTCTCGATGAACGCCTTTTCGATATTGTCGATGTAGATCAGCGCGTTATCAAGCCCCATCCAGGCGTGCGGGTTGGGCTTGCCCTCGTATGACCCGCTCGAGATCGAGATCGGATCGATGCCATCGCTCAGCGTGGCCGAGGGCACGTCGCGCAGATTGCCGAGAAACTGCTCGAACCACAATTCGAGGTTGAGACCGTTCCACAGCACGAGATCCGCATCGAGCGCGCGCACGATGTCGCGCGGCGTCGGCTCGTAGCCATGGATCTCGGCCCCGGGCTTGGTCACAGACACCACCTCTGCCGCCTCGCCGGCGACGTTGGCGGCCATGTCGGCCAGCACCGTGAAGGTCGTCACGACCTTCATTTTGTCAGCTGCCACGCCTTGCGTCGCCACAAGCGCGCCCGCAGCGGCCAAAGCCAGGATTGTCGGTTTCGGAATCATCGATTGCTCCTTCGGATCCACCTCTCATGCATTTAGGAATGATTTGCAACTGTCAAGTCAGTTGCGAGTGATTTGCAATAAGCGCTTGATGCGCGGCGGCCCTTTGTGCATTCAGAAGGCATGACAGATGGCAGCGCCTTGGCAGACAAATTCACGCAGGCCTTGCGGGACTCCGGCATCCGGATCACCCGCCAGCGCGCGGCATTGCTGGACATCATCGCGCAATCCGACGACCACCCCGATGCGGTCGAGTTGCACCGCCGCGCCAGCGACACGGTGCCGGGCATCTCCCTGTCGACGGTCTATCGCACGCTCAGCGCGCTCGAGGAGCATGGCGTCATCCAGCGGCTGCAATTCGAGGGCGACACCGCGCGTTTCGAACACGCCGAACTGGAACACCACGACCACATGATCGACGTCGACAGCGGCGATGTGGTCGAGTTCCGGTCCGAAGAGATCGAGGCGCTGCAGGAAGCGCTGGCCGCCAGCTTGGGCTACGAGATCGTGCATCACCGCATGGAGCTTTACGTGCGCAAGATCGCGTCGAAGAAGCCCGGCCCGAAAACGCTCTGAGATCGGTCGACGCTTTGACCGCCCTGCCCGGGGCCGCGGATCACGCGGCGATCCGGCTGCCGCGCATCGTTTTGCCCCGCGCCCTGCCCCTCGGGTTGCCCGCCCTGCGGGAAATCGGGTCGAATTCCGCCGAAGCTTGCGATCCGTCAATCCAGACGCGCCTGCTTGTCCTAAACTCGCGGCATCAGGCCCGGGGTCGTGCAAGTGTTCAAGTCGGTATCCAATCTGTCTCGCCCAACGGCCCGCCGCGACCTCGGTCAACAGCGTCGGCGGGTCCGTTTGATGCGCCGAACCGTTGCCGATGCCATGACCCGGGATCCGGTGACCGTGTCGCCGGACATGACCCTGGCGCATATCGTCGACCAGATCGTGCTGCGCCACTGGATCGACGTGTTGCCCGTGGTCGAGGATGGCCATCTGCTGGGCAAGCTCGACAGCAACGTGCTGAGCGGGATCGAGCGGTCGTGCTGGGACGTCACCCGCGCCAACGACATCTTCATCGGGCTGTCCGATGACAGGTTGCTGTCGCCGCCGACAGGGCTGGCCGTCGTGCTGGACTTGATTGCGCGGACCGGACAGCGCAAGTTCCTTGTCGCCGAGGGCCACCGCCTGCTCGGGGTGATCACGCTGGGTGACCTGACGGAGTATTTGCCACCGGCATGACGACCTGCACCAATGCGCCCCCTTGTGCCGTCGGCCCTGCCTGCCGGAACGAGGACACCGAAAACGGAACACCGATGCCAGATGCCTCCGACAGCCAGATCCTGACCGCGCTGATGGAAACGACCCCGGACGCCGTTGTCGTGCTGGACGACACCGGCACCATCCTGCGGGCCAACGGCGCGACCAGCCATCTGTTCGGACATGCCGCGCCGGACCTGCCCGGAATGGATATCCGCACGCTGCTGCCGGAAGACGCCTGGACCAGAACGGCCTCTGTCGCCGGATCGGCGCGGCACGTCGATGGCATCCGCAAGGACGGCACGGTCTTCCCGCTGCGCCTGTCGGTCGGTTCGGCGCACACCGGCGACACGGACGTCTACGTGGCGATCCTGCATGACCGGACGGCGCGGGTGGCCAGCGAAAACGCGCTGGCGCGCACCATGCGGCTTGATGCTGTCGGCCAGATGACCGGTGGTATCTCGCACGATTTCAACAACCTTCTGACGATCATCATCGGCAACCTCGAACTGGCGGAGCAGGCGGAGCCGGACGCCAGAATGGCGCGTTACCTCACCCATGCGATGGATGCCGCCGAAAGCGGGGCCAACCTGACCGCGCGGCTGATGATCTTCGCGCGCAAGGGCAGCCTGCAGCCCGTGGTCTCGGATGTCGGCGCGATTTGCCGACGAACCATCGATATGCTCGAACGCACGCTTGGCGCGAGCTACACGATCGCCGTCAACTGCCCGACAACGGTAAGCCCCGTGCTGGTCGACCCCGGCCAGCTTGAATCCGCCCTGATCAATCTGGCTGTGAACGCCCGTGACGCCATGCCCCACGGCGGCCACCTGCTGTTCCAGGTCGAGGAAATCACCATCGACGACACCTACATGGCTCAGGAAACCGACGTCGCACCGGGGCGCTATGTGCGCTTGTTGGTCAGCGATGACGGCGAGGGCATGCCGCCGGAAAGCCAGGCCCGCGCCTTCGAGCCGTTCTTCACCACCAAGCCGGCAGGCAGCGGCACCGGCCTTGGCCTTGCCATGGTCTACGGATTCGTGCGGCAATCGGGCGGCCACATCACGCTTTACAGCGAGCTTGGGCATGGCACCAGCATCGGGCTTTACTTCCCGGCCCTGCCACCGTCAGAGGCGACGGGCCCCGATGCCCGGAGCGGCGCGGCGACAGCGGACCTGCCGATGGGTCACGGCGAGCGCATCCTGCTGGTCGAGGACAGCGACCGGGTCCGGCAGATCACCGTTTCGCGGCTGGGCGCCCTGGGCTACGATGTCGACACGGTCGATGACGGGGACGCCGCCTGGCGCATGCTGCAGGGCGGCGCAAAGGTCGATCTGGTATTCTCGGACGTCGTCATGCCCGGAACGCTCAACGGATTCGACCTGCGCGCGCGCATCCGCGATGCCTATCCCGACCTGCCGGTCCTGCTGACCTCGGGCTATGCCAGCGACGTGGTCACCGGCAGGATGCGCGGGTCGGAACCGGTCGAGATACTGCACAAGCCCTATCGCCTTCACGACTTGGCGCGACGGCTTTCGGCGCTTCTGTCATCGCCCCCGGGCTGAAGGCGCGTGACATCGCAGGCCAGGGTATAGCCGACCCCGCGCACCGTCTTGATCAGCTGCGGATCGCCCGGCTTGCGCTCGATCTTCTTGCGCAGACGCGCCACCTGGTTGTCGATGGTCCGGTCCAGCGGGCTCCATTCGGCGCCGCCGGTCAGGTCCATCAGGCGATCGCGCGACAGTACGCGCTTGGCGTTCTGGACGAAGACGTCCAGCAGCTTGAAATCGCCGCTGGTCAGATCGCACCGGTCGCCGTTGCGGTCGAAAAGCTCGAAGCGTTCGGGCACGATGACCAGACCGTCGATGCCGTAGGCGGGCGACGCGTCCGTTACATGCAAGGGGGTCTGGTCCGTCTGCTCGGGCAGCGGCGCGGACGTCTCGCCATCCGGCATCCGGCGCAACACGCTGCGGACCCGCGCCAGGACCTCGCGCACGTGGAACGGTTTGGTGATGTAGTCGTCGGCCCCGATCTCCAGCCCGATCACCCGGTCGAGCACGTCGCCGCGCCCGGTCACCATCACGATCGGCACGTCCGATGTCTTGCGGATGCGGCGGGCGACATCAAGGCCGTCCTCCGCCCCGAGCTTGAGATCCAGCGTCACAAGGCGGACATCATTGCCCGCAAGACAGGCGATGGCCTCTGCGCCGCAAGCCGCTTCGCAGACCGCAAAGCCACCCCCTTCGAAGACGTCCCGAAGAAGTGTGCGGATTGTTGCGTCGTCATCGACGACCAGAATTAGCCGTTCGGTCATGGGGAAAAATTAGCCGGTCGCCAAGGGGAAGCCCAGTGCTCTTCCGCCTTGTTGCCAAAGCCCGACAGCGGCGTCGATACAAATCCATACCAAAAGATACAGTCATGGGCGGAATACCGCGACACTTGGCAGCAACTCTGAACCCAATCAATCCCGGGGGATCAGACGATGTACGTCACCATTTCGAATCACGCCACCGCGTCCGACGGCTTCAACGATCTGCCGGAGCGCATTCGCACCTTGCCCGAAACGAAGCTCGCGGCCGGGACCACGCTGTTTCGCGAAGGCGACCGGGTGGCGCGGATCTACCAGGTCGTGACCGGCGTCGTCAGCCTGACCCGGATTCTCGAAAACGGGCGCAGGCAGATCATCGCCTTTGGCTTTCCCGGCGACATCGTGGGCTTTGCCTGCGACGGGCGTTACCACACCGATTGCGAAGCGCTGTCGCTTGTCCGACTGCAACCCTATCTCGCGTCGCAGATCGACGAAACCACCGGCGATCCGAACCTGCGCGCCCGCTTTCTCGATGCCGCCCTGCGCGAAATCGCGGCCATGCAGGACCACTTCATGATGCTGGGCCGCAAGTCCGCAACCGAAAAGGTCGCAGCTTTCCTGACGGTTCTGGCAAGCCGGGCGGGCGTCACCGTCGATGACCACCAGCAGGTCGACCTGCCAATGAGCCGCGCCGACATCGCCGATTTCCTGGGTCTGACCACCGAAACCGTCAGCCGCGTGCTGAGCCAGTTGCGGCGCAGTCGGCTGATCAAGCTCGACGGGATACACCGGGTGGTCCTGCTGCGACCCGAGGCGCTGGCCTGCGTCGCCAAGGGCGGCTGCGACTGACCGGCGGCGCGCCTCCGATAGACGTCGACCGCGCCCCTTGATCGGGATCAATGTCAACCGCGCAGGATTTGCTAGCCTCGGGGCAGCCCGTCCGGACCGGGGCGTCTGACTGGACGCCCGGATCGGCAGCTGCCCTGGTATCTTGCAATGACGACAGAGGTCCACCGCATGAAAACCCTGCTGGCCTGCCTGATGAACCAAGAGACCGCGGATGCGGTGTTGCGTTGCGCGGTGCCCCTGGCCCGGGCGCATGGCGCGCATCTGATCGGTCTGCACACGATCGAGGCGCTGCTGGTCTATCCCGGCATCGCCATGCATGTCCCGGACGCGACATTCGCGTCGTTCAAGGACAGCCAGAACGCCGAAGCCGAAGCCATTGGCGCGATCTTCCGCAAGCACACCGAGGGCGAGGATTTCGTATCGGAATGGCGGCTCTTGCGCGCGGAATCGACCACCGCCTCCGACCGCATGATCGAAAGCGCCCATTCCGCCGATCTGGTGATCATGCCCAAGGAAGACCGGGCCATCATGCGCGGCGATCAGTTCGACGCGCAGACCCGGGTGATCCGCGAAAGCGGGCGACCGGTGCTGATCGTGCCACCCGATTTCGACGGGCCGCTGGTGGGCAATTCCATCGTTCTGGGCTGGAGCGACACCCGCGAAGCCGCCCGCGCAGCGCATGATCTTCTGGCGATCGCGCAGCCGGGATGCGACGTCTGCATCCTGCGGGTAAACGGCGACCGCGACCAGCTGTCAGACCACGATGCCAACGATCTGGCCGCCGCCTTTGCGCGCCACGGATTGAACGCCGAGACCGCGCATCGCCGCCGCGCGGGGGCCGACGTCGCCGAGGTTCTGCTGGAACACGCGATGGAAAAGGGTGCCGACGTCGTGGTAACAGGGGCGTTCGGCCATTCCCGCACCTATGATTTCATCATCGGCGCAGTGACCCACAGGCTGCTCCGCGATGCGGACGTCCCGGTGATGTTCAGCACGTGACCAATACTTGACCGGGCAGGTTCCGGCGCGTCAGGCGGCACCACCGCGCCGCCTGCCGTGACCGACCGCTAGAGCGCGTCCATCCGGGCCAGCTGACGCCGCAGCGCATCGCGCTCGTCCTGCAGATCGAGGATCAGCCCGATACCTGCCGCATTGATGCCGAGGTCCCGGTGCAGCCGCTCGGCCTTCTTGGCCCGGGCAGCATGGGCGGCACGGAACGTCCACTCCTCGACCGACCGCCCGTCCGGCTCCAGAATGCCGTGCTTGACCAGTTCGACGATCCAGCCATTGTCCGTGTGACAGAATCCGCAAAGCTCGGCCAACGTCAGAACCTCGTCCATCTGTGTGTCGACATGCGCTTTCATCACGGGTCTCCCTTTTCTGATCAGGCACGTGGCGCGTCATGCGCCCGCGAGCCATCGGTGCAATAAGATCGCGCACGCGGGTCTGCACGCCGGGGCCACCTGGCGCGACGGATCTCGTGCCGCGCGGCATCCCGCCGCAGTCCCGGGCCGGCCGGTTGTGCTTGCCCGGCCTCGGTCGACTTCCGCGCGGATACCCAAGTCTCAGTCTCGCACCCTTCGCACCTTCCGGCATTGATCAATGTCAGCCCGCGCCACGCCTGCCACGCCATCCCGCCGGGCACTGCCTCTGCCGCACCCGCGATGGCCCCGCCTTCGACAGCAATCGGAGGAGAGCGAGCCTGTCGATGCTCCGGCGGGTGGGCGGGGCGCACAAGGCCCCGTCATCCGCCCGTCGCAGCCGCCGCCCAGCGCATCCGGGGCCATTGCCGCCAGGTCCCCGAGCGGCGCGGCGATCGCCGGTCACGAGCAGCGGATGTCTTCCATCGGTGCGGCGGAGTGTCCACGATGCGGGATTTGGCGCGCCCCGGTCTGCCGCGATGCGCAGAGGCGCGGTGACGACCGGCCCCGTTCGGCGCAAGCGGTCACCGCGCCTTCAGCCAGCAACCGGCGCGCGGCCTTCAGCGTCGCAAACGGGCGCGCGGGCAGGTAGCCCGCCGGTTGATCGGCGCTGGCAGACGGCACCAGGTGCGGTTGCAGTGCCGCGACCTCGTCGGGCGACAGACCGAGCAAGGCGCGTTCGCCGGGAAACAGACTTTCGGTCAACAGGCCTTCGCTGCTGAGCAGCGCGTGTCGGGGCAAGGCGACGTGAAAATACTCGATGCCGCGCTTGCCCTTCATGCAGCGCACGCCGCGCAGGACGGTCAGCGCCTTTGCCGGTGTCAGCAGTTCGTCGCCGTCATTGCATCGGCGCAGCGCGATCCTGTGCTGCGGCGACACTTTCAGATCCTGACGCGGAAGCCCCGGGCCAAAGGCATCGCGCGCGATCAGGATCGGCTTGTCCTTGTGCGGCTCCGCGCCCCAGCGGTGAACCGAACGGCTGACAAACAGCAGCGGCATCGGGCCATGGTCGTGGGTCACGACCAGATCGCCGGGTCCAAGGGTTTCGACCGCCCGCCAACCATCCGGGGTCCGGATGTTGGTCCCGGCTGCGAAACACACGATCACCTTCTCCATGTTCGAGAAGTTGACCGTCGTGCCGTCGGACAGCGTGGCGAAGCCCGACAACCCCCCGGCGCCGTCGTTGGTGTTGGTATAGGTGATGTCGCCGAAACCGATCAGGCCCTGGAAGTCCAGCGTGTCGCCCGTGGTCTCGCCGTCTTCGCCCCCTTCGAAGGTGATCGTTCCGTTTGGCGTTATCAGCGCGTCGGGGTCGATGTAGAAGGTATCGTCGCCCGCGCCGCCTGTGACCGTGTCGCCGTCACCGCCATAAAGCACGTCGTCACCGTCGCCCCCCGACAGGCTGTCGGCCCCGTCGCCGCCGTCCAGGGTATCGGCCCCGCCCCCGCCGAAGAGGCTGTCGTCGCCCGCGCCCCCCGACAGGCTGTCTTCATCCGCACCGCCGTCCAGCGTGTCCGCGCCATCGCCGCCGCGCAGCGTGTCGTCCCCCGTGCCGCCGAACAGGCTGTCGTTGCCTGCGTCCCCCGACAGGCTGTCGTTTCCGGCACCGCCGTCCAGCGTATCGGACCCGTCGCCGCCAAAAAGCGTGTCGTTCCCTGCCCCCCCCGAGACGCTGTCGTTTCCGGCACCGCCGTCCAGCGTATCGGACCCGTCGCCGCCATCGAGCGTGTCATCCCCACCGCCCGCCGAGATCGAATCCGCCCCCGCACCGCCTTCGAAATTATCCTGGCGCGCGGTCCCGGACACGGTGTTGTCCGCGCTTTGTTCATAAAGTTGCGGATCGAAATCGGCGTAGTCCGGGGCCAGCCCGGCGTTCGGCTGATAGGCATTGGTGACGATGTAGTTCGCGCCGGGCTGGACCGGACCGTCGGCGGCATACCCCACCAGCGTCGATCCGACGTAAAGGCTGTAGACCGTCAGGGACGTGCCGCCCGGCCCCTCGACGACAAAGGCATATTCCGCGTAGACAAAGCCGGTGGCGATGGTCGACCCCGCGGCATTGGTCACCACGGCCGTCTGCTGGCTGGTGTCTTCGACCCCTGATTCCGCCGGATCGCCGCTCAGCGTCGGGTCATCGTCGGTGATGGTGAAGGTCAGCGCATGGGTGGAATTGCCCCAGTCGGCATCAAGCTGGTATTCGTCGCCGATGACCGGAAAGGCCCCTGCCGGTCCGGGAGTGGTCAGATTGGTTGCATCGGTGGGCGCGAAGGCCGTGATCGTATAGGTCGCCATGGGGTGCGATATCCGGAGTGTGGAGGGGTATCCGGAAACATGCGCCAAGAAAGTTTCGAATTATTGAACCGGGATGCGCCGCCACCATTGGCCCGCGGCACACCCCCCGCCGCGCGGGGCGGACGCGTGAAAACGCAGGGCGGCACGACAAGCGGATGGGCGGCACGGCCTGCCCCGACCTGCGCGCAGCCACCCGGCAGGCGCGGCCTTGCGCCCCTGGTCCCGCCTCGCTGCCGCGCCCGCCGTCGCGCAATGCGACAGCGGATGGATCAGCGTTCGAAGATGACCGGGAACCAGTCCTCGCGCAGGACCTGACCGGGGGTCATGTCGTGGCCGGGGAACGGCGGCGAGGTCGGGCCGGGCCGCGCGACATAGCGCGCATCGTCGCCCAGAAGCCGCAACGAAAACGCGCGGCGGCGGCGTTGCGCCGTGTTGCCCCGCGCGCCGTGCAACGTGCCGAAGTTGAAGGCCACCGCATCGCCCGGCGCCATTTCCCATTCGCGAATGTCCATGCCTTCGGCGTCCGGGTCCGGCACCGGCATGTAGGCCGCGTCGTCGGGATAGAAATTCGTCTCGGCCAGCCAGCGCGTCGGCAGCACCGGCCTGTCCCAGGCATGGCTGCCCGCCACGCAGCGCAGAGAGGCCTCGGTGACCGGGTCCATCGGCGACCAGAAGCTGACCGTCTGCCGCCCCTCGACGAAATAATAGGGGCCGTCCTGGTGCCAGGGCGTCGGCTTCGAGGTGCCCGGCTCCTTCACCAGCACGTGGTCGTGAAACACCTGCACGCGCGACGCGCCCATCAGGTCGGCGGCCACCTCTCCGGCGGGGGAATTGCGGATCACATCCTCGAAGGCACCGATGCGTGTCCAGTTGCAGTAATCGTCGAAAAAGCGCCCGCCCTCGCCGTCCCGAAGGTTTTCGGCCGCGTAGGGGCCGGGGTCGGTCATGTTGCGTTCGATACCGGCGCGGATGGTGTCGACATGGTCCGCGAACAGCCCCCTGACCAGCACGACGCCGTCCTTTTGGTAGCTGTCGACATGCTGTGGGGTGATCAGGGGATGGGTCATCTTTCGGCTCCTTGTCCAGGGCGGGCAGGCCATGTTCGCAGACCGGCTTCAGACACTGTCTGACAGGTCGCGTCCCCCGGGAACAGCCCGGCGGAGGCACGTCAAGCGCAAGAAGCGCGCCCCGCCGGGGTCAGCAGCGCGTGGTCATCCGGTGGCCGGGACGGTGGGTCAGCTGAACGAAGGCGACCGCCCGCCCTTCCCACCAGGTCGACCGCTCTGTCTGCAACAAGGCGTCCCCGGCCAGACAGCCCAGATGCTGCGCCGTGGCGGCATCCGCCCGCACCGCCTGCAAGCTGATCTCCACATCGGAGAACGGTACCGCCGCTGTCAGCCATTCGGTCGGCCCGGTCGCTGCAAAATCCGCCTGCGCCGCCGCCGGGTTCATCGCCAGATTGATCCAGCGATCCTCGAGCTGATAGGGGGTGCCATCCGCGTGATGCGTGCAGATCAGGTGAAGCACCTTGCCGCCCGGCTCCAGCGCCAGACGGCTGCGCAGCGGCGCCGATGCGGTCTCGACCGCGCGCGAGACCAGCGCGTAGCCATAGCGCGCGCCCTGGTTCTCGATCTCTTCGCGCACCCTGGACAAGACGAACCGCGCCTGCCGGATTGGCGCGGGGCGCACCCAGGTGCCCGCCTTGCGACGCCGTTCGATAATGCCGTCATCGGCCAGTTCGCGCATGGCGCGGTTGACCGTTGCGCGCGCGCATCCATAGGATCGCGCCAGGTCCACCTCGTTCGGCATCAGGCTGCCCGGCGCAAGCACGCCCTTGTGGATCTTGCCCAATATGTCGGCCTTGATCTCGCGATAGGTCGCCGGCATTCAATGCTCCTCTCGCGGTGCGGAACCGCACGCAACTGACGATGCGCATGGCACCGCGAATGACTGTGGAAAAATGACACGAATAAAACAGACCTGCGCCGACGCGACCGAATGTCAGGCGCAAACACATCCTCCATAGCGCACCGCGCCGCAAAGAGCACGCCCCTGTCTTTACTGCATGAGGCCGCGGCGGATCGCCCGTCCGCCCGCCGACGGGATCGTGGCAGGCACCGGCCAGAGCGTCGCGTCAGGCATTCATCTTGGCGTCGACCATGGCCTCCTGGGCGATCAGCGCCTCAAGCTGGCGGCGGAACCGCAACTGACCCGCGTCGATACTGAGATCGATATGCGGCGAGGTCTTGGCGCTCATGCCGATCTGCACCGCGTCCAGCACCGCGCGGTCCTCTTCGAAGGCGTCGCGGACATCCTTGCTCATCATTTCGGACAAGGCGTCGTCATCGGGCCGGATGTTGCGCAGCTGAAACCAGTAATACCGCGTCTCGGTGGCGGTCGTGGGCGTCATGAAATTGTAGCTGTCCATGATAAAGGTATTGTCGTGCAGCGGCCCATCCTCGCCGCCCGTGCCGGCCGGGGTAAAGACCGCCCGGATCAGCGCATGGCAGGGGTAGCGCACCTCGTAGTGCTGCAGCCGGTCGCAGTTGCCGTCGAATTCGACGATCTTCTTGTAGAACGGCGCGGGCGGGTGATCCATCATCCAGCGATGCACGATGACCCCTTCTTCGGTCCTGGTGACCCGCAGCGGCGTGTCCTTCGTGGCGTCGGTCGCGAACGAGCCTTGATGGACCCAGGCCACATGCGTCGGATCGAGCAGGTTGTCGCACATCAGCAGGTAATTGCAGGCCAGCTCCATCGCCGCGCCGCGGTTGATGCCCCAGGCCGGGTCGTCGAAGTTGGGAATGTCGATGATCTCTTCCGGGTCCGCGATGGCCGCGTTGCCCATCCAGATCCAGACCAGCCCGTATTTCTCGTACACCGGATAGGGCCGGACCCGCGCCGCCGACGGGATCCGCCCGCCCCCCGGTGCCCAGACGCATTGACCGGCACAATCGAAGGTCAGCCCGTGATAGCCACACTCGACGGTGTTGCCCTTGATGCGGCCCTTCGACAGCGGCAGCTTGCGGTGCGGGCAGGCATCTTCCAGCGCGATGACCTCGTCGTCCTGATTGCGAAAGACGCAGATCTTTTCGCCCAGGACCACGATCTGATCGAGCGTATGGGTCACCTCGCTGCTCCATGCAGCCACGTACCACGCGTTCTTGAGAAACATGTAGACCCTCCGGTTCAGACATTTGCCGGCCCTGTGGCCACATCCTTCGGACCGCCCGGGCGCATTCCCTGCCGGGCTACGTCAGATCATCCGCGTCCGGCGCTGACAAGACCCGGCCGACCCGGAGCGCGTCACGGGGGGCTTTGTCATGCATGACGGCGGGCTGTATAGAGGGCCCTCAGGACATTCAGGCAAGGACCCCGCCCCATGATCGAACGGATCGAACGGATCGAGACCAGCGCGCGCTCTTCGAAGATCGTAAAGTATAACGGCATCGCCTATCTGACCGGTCAGGTCGGCGAAGGTGCGACCATCCAGGAGCAGACAACCGAATGCCTGCGCCGTGTCGATGCCCTGCTGACGCAGGCGGGGTCATCGCGCAAGCATATGTTGCGCGCGACGGTATGGCTTGCGGATATGAGTGACTTCGACGGGCTGAACGAGGTCTGGAATGCCTGGGTGCCCGAAGGCCACGCCCCTGCCCGCGCCTGCGGAGAAGCAAGGCTCGCCCGCCCCGAACTCAAGGTCGAGGTCATTGTCGACGCGGCCTGCGCGTAAGGCCGCGCTGCTCTTGCCGCCTGCCGGACCGCCGGGAGCCGGTGTTGAACGCCCCGCGTCGGTGCGATCAGGATGGCGGGCGCTGCCCGAGCGACGGACAGGCGTCGCCTTCCAGTCGGAAAGCCGCATTTGACATGACAGACACGCCACGCAACGCCCTCGATGTGATCCGTTCGGAACTGGCACCGCTGGACGGCAAGACGCTGCTCGATATCGGCTGCGGCGCGGGCGGGCTGCGCGCACCGCTACAAGAAGCCGGTGCGCTCTGGCGTGGCATCGACCCGATACCGGGTCCGCCGGACATGCCCATCGACACCGGCTCTGCCGCGGCGCTGCCCTATCCCGAGAACAGCTTCGACGCGGCGATCTGCGTGAACGCGTTGCATCACGTGCCGGTCGCGGCAATGGGCACCGCGCTGGATGAGGCCGCGCGCGTGGTGCGGCACGGCGGTCGCCTCGTGGTGATCGAACCCCGGGCCGACGGCGCGTTGTCGCGGGCGATGGCGGTTGTCGATGACGAAACCGACGTCCGGCATGCGGCACAAGCCGCCATGGATCGGGTCACGACGCTGCGGCAGATCTCGGCCACCGACTACGACCGCAGCGAACGTTACGCCAACTTCGACGCCTTCTGCGCCAGCCTAATCGCCGTCGACCCCGCCCGCGCGCCACGGATCGACGCCGCCCGCGAAGATCTTCGGACCGCGTTCCTGAATCACGCGCGACACCCACAGGACGGCGATGCATACACCCTGTCGCAGCCCATGTCGGTGCGGGTGTTCAAGCCGGTCTGAGACCTGTGCGGCGCAGCGGCGCTGCCCTGCCTTGCGCCCATCCCGACCAGGGCGCGCGGCTGTCCGAAAACGCGTCGGTCTTCGGGTTTCGCGCCGCGTCCCGCCGCCGCGTCCAAATGATTGGCGTGGCGGGCATCTGAAACATGCGTTTGCGCAAAGTCGCGCCCGGGGATACCCAAGGCGGGCTGCCAACAACCTCATGCGGGTCTTGCGATGAATTTTCTGTCCGATGACTACCAGGATATCCGCGACGGCGTTCGCGCGCTTTGTGCGCAATTTCCGGCGGAATACCACCGCAAGGTGGACGCGGCCCGCGCCTATCCCGAGGACTTCGTCGAGGCGTTGACGCGGGAAGGCTGGATGGCCGCGCTGATCCCCGAGCAATACGGCGGCTCCAACCTCGGGATGGTGGAAGCCAGCGTGATCATGGAAGAGATCAACCGCGCGGGCGGCAATTCGGGGGCCTGCCACGGCCAGATGTACAACATGAACACGTTGGTCCGGCACGGCTCGGAAGAGCAGCGCCAGCGCATCCTGCCCAAGCTCGCCAGCGGCGAATTGCGGCTGCAATCCATGGGCGTGACGGAACCGACCACCGGCACGGACACCACCAAGATCAAGACCACCGCCGTCAGACGCGGCGACAGGTACGTCATCAACGGCCAGAAGGTCTGGATCAGCCGGGTGCAGCATTCGGACCTGATGATCCTTCTCGCGCGCACCACGCCCTTGGCGGATGTGGCGAAAAAATCCGAGGGGCTGTCGATCTTTCTGGTCGACATCAAGGAGGCCATGAAAAGCGGGATGGAGGTCAAGCCGATCCCCAACATGGTCAACCACGAAACCAACGAGCTGTTTCTCGACAACCTCGAGATACCCGTGGAAAAC
The DNA here is from genome assembly GCF_054482575.1 of Roseivivax sp. CAU 1753. Taxonomy (NCBI): domain Bacteria; kingdom Pseudomonadati; phylum Pseudomonadota; class Alphaproteobacteria; order Rhodobacterales; family Roseobacteraceae; genus Roseivivax; species Roseivivax sp. CAU 1753. The sequence goes on from NZ_JBTLRF010000001.1 coordinate 929,113, forward strand.
CTGATCGGCGAAGAGGGCAAGGGCTTCAAGTACATCCTGACCGGTCTGAACGCCGAACGCGCGTTGATCGCGGCGGAATGCATCGGCGACGGCTACTGGTTCACCGACAAGGTCACCAAATATGTCAACGAACGGCAGGTCTTCGGGCGCCCCATCGGGCAGAACCAGGGCGTGCAGTTCCCCATCGCCGAGGCCTATATCGAGATCGAGGCAGCCAACCTGATGCGCTACAAGGCCTGCGCGCTTTATGATGCGGGCAAGCCTTGCGGCGCAGAGGCGAACATGGCCAAGTACCTCGCCGCGAAGGCAAGCTGGGAGGCGGCCAATGCCTGCATCCAGTTCCATGGCGGCTTCGGCTTCGCCAATGAATACGACGTCGAACGCAAGTTCCGCGAAACCCGGCTTTACCAGGTGGCGCCGATATCGACCAACCTGATCCTGTCCTATGTCGCCGAGCACATCCTGGGCATGCCGAGGTCGTTCTGATGCTGCCGCTTGAAGGATTGCAGGTCATCGCCATCGAACAGGCCGTGGCGGCCCCCTTCGCCTCGTCGCGGCTGGCCGATGCGGGCGCGCATGTGGTCAAGATCGAGCGCCCCGAAGGCGATTTCGCGCGCGGCTACGACGCCGTCGCGGCGGGCCAGTCGAGCTATTTCGTCTGGCTCAATCGCGGCAAGACCAGCGTGACGCTCGATCTGGCCTCGGACCGGGGCAAGACGGAACTCGCGGCGCGGCTGGCAAGCGCAGATGTGCTGATCCAGAACCTCAAGCCCGGCGCGCTGGCCAAGCTGGGCTTCGACCCCCGGCAACTGGAACGGGACTATCCGCGCCTGATCACCTGCTCGATCTCGGGCTATGGCGAGGCCGGACCGATGGCCGGCCGCAAGGCCTACGATCTGCTGATCCAGGCGGAAAGCGGGCTTTGCTCGATCACCGGCGGCCCGTCCGAGCCTGCCCGGGTCGGCATCTCGGTCGTCGACATCGCCACCGGGGCGACCGCCCATTCCGCGATCCTCGAAGCACTGATCCGGCGCGGTGTCACCGGGCAAGGCGCACGCATTTCGGTGTCCATGTTCGACGTCATGGCAGACTGGCTGACGGTGCCGCTCTTGAACCACGAGGGCGGCAAGAGCCCTGAACGTGTCGGCCTCGCGCATCCTTCCATCGCGCCCTACGGCGTGTTCCAGCCCATGACCGGCGCCCCGGTCCTGATCTCGATCCAGAGCGACCGGGAATGGGCCAGGCTCTGCGCGGACTTCATCGGCGATGCCGCGCTTGGATCCGATCCGCGCTTTGCCACCAACGTCGCGCGCGTCGCCAACCGCGCCGAGACCGACGCCATCGTGGCCCGGGCCTTCGCGCGCCTGGACGCAGCAGAGGCGATTGCCCTGCTGTCCGGGGCCAACATCGCCCTCGCCTCGGTCAACGACATGGCGGGCCTGTCCGGGCACACGCATCTGCGCCGCATCATCGTGGACAGCCCGAACGGCCCGGTGTCCCTTCCCGCCCCGGCGGCGATCTTCGCGGATGACGACCGCAGCTATGGCCCGGTCCCTGCCCTCAACCCGCTGCAAGACTGACGCCAGAGGCAACGTCGGGGCCGACCCCGAACCGTTGTTGCTCAATTGCATTTCCCCGCCGCGCGGATAGGCTGCCCGTGACACTTCCTCGGGGGCGACATGGGCGAGATACCGACGCAGGCGCGCGTGGTGATCATCGGCGGCGGCGTGGTCGGCGTCTCGGCGCTTTACCATCTGGCCAGGGCGGGCTGGTCCGATTGCGTGCTGCTGGAAAAGACCGAATTGACCGCAGGCTCGACCTGGCACGCGGCGGGCAACGTGCCGACCTTCTCGGGCACCTGGTCGATCATGCACATGCAGCGCTATTCGGCGGACCTCTATCGCGGGCTCGGCGCGGCGGTCGACTATCCGATGAGCTATCATGTGACCGGGTCGATCCGCCTTGCCCACAGCCGCGAACGGATGCAGGAGTTCCAGCGCGTCAAGGGCATGGGCCGCTATCAGGGCATGCAGCTTGACGTTCTGGGACCGGACGAGATCACCGCACGCTATCCCTTCGTCGAAACCCACGACCTGACCGGCGCGCTTTACGATCCCCACGACGGGGATATCGATCCGGCGCAACTGACCGGCGCCTTGGCCAAGGGGGCCCGCGATCTGGGCGCGCGGATCATCCGCTTCTGCCCCGCCACGGGCGCGCGCTGGACCGGGACCGAATGGATCGTCAGCACCCCGAAAGGCGAGATCCGCTGCGAATACGTCGTCAACGCCGCCGGCTACTATGCCCGAGAGGTCGGCAAATGGTTCGGGCGCGACGTGCCGATGATGGTGATGAGCCATCAATACATGCTTTTCGACGACATTCCCGAAATCGCCGCCCATTCCCGCGAGACCGGGGGCAAGCTGCCGCTCTTGCGCGATGTCGACAGCAGCTACTACCTGCGGCAGGAAAAGAACGGCATGAACCTCGGCCCCTACGAGCGTCACGGCAAGGCCCACTGGGTCGACGCGGACGATCCGATGCCCGACGATTTCAGCTTTCAGCTGTTCCCGGACGATCTCGACCGGCTGGAATGGTATATCAACGACGCGGTCGCGCGGGTGCCGATCCTCGGCACGGCGGGGCTGACCAAGGTCATCAACGGGCCGATCCCCTATGCGCCCGACGGCAACCCGCTGATCGGGCCGATGCCCGGCGTGCCCAATGCCTTCGAGGCCTGCGTCTTCACCTTCGGCATCTGTCAGGCCGGTGGCGCGGGCAAGGTGCTGGCCGAATGGGTGACCGAGGGGCAGACCGAGTGGGACATGTGGTCCTGCGACCCGCGCCGCTTTACCGCCTATGCGGACCCGGCCTATTGCATCGCCAAGGGCCGCGAGGTCTATGGCCACGAATACGCCATGCACTTCCCGCATGTGCGCTGGCCCGCGGGAAAGGACCAGCGCCTGTCCACCCTGCACACGCGCCTGGCCAAGGCGGGCGCGGTCTTCGGGGCCTACAATGGCTGGGAACGCGCCGACTGGTTCGCCCGGCCCGGCGACGACACGTCCTGGGCGGCAAGCCAGACCTGGGATCGCGACGGCCCGTGGGAACCGCGCATCCGGGAAGAATGCGAAGCGGTGCGCGACCGTTGCGGCGTCATCGCGATCACCGGCTTCACCCGTCTGAACGTCGAAGGCCCCGGCGCGCGAAGTTTCGTGGACGGTCTCACCGCCTCGCGCCTGCCCGCGCCCGGGCGCATCGGCCTGGCCTATTTTCCGGACACGCGCGGCAGGATCGTCACCGAGTGTTCGGTCCTGGTGAATGGCGAGGCCGATGTCGGCCTGATCACCGCCGCCGCCGCGCAATGGCACGACGCCGAGCTTTTCCGGCGTCAGGCCCCGGAAGGCATCGAGGTCAAAGACCGCTCGGCCGAGGTCGAATGCCTGCTGGTCACCGGGCCGACAGCGCGCGACATCCTCGCCCCGCTGAGCGTCGGCCACGATCTGTCCCGGCCCTGGCTGTCAATCAGCACCGAAGGCCAGGTGGCGGGCAAGGTCTGCACGCTCATCCGGGTGTCTTTCGCGGGCGAGCTCGGCTGGGAAATACACTGCGCGCCGGGCGACGCCTGCGCAATCTGGGATGCCGTGACCGGCGCGGGGGCGACGCCTTTCGGCATGTTCGCCCTCAACCGGCTACGGCTGGAGAAAGGCTATCGCGCCTGGAAGGGTGATCTGTCGACCGACTACACCTTGCTCGAGGCCGGGCTGGACCGATTTGTCGACCTCGGCAAGCCGCAGGGTTTTCCGGGCAAGGCCGCGTTGCAGCGCCAAGCCCGACACGGCGTCGACAAGCGGTTCGTGACGCTGAAGGTCGATGCGGGCGCGGCCGATCCGCCCGCGATGTCGACGCTCTGGCACGCCGGGCAGGTGGTCGGCGAAACCACCTCGGGCGGCTGGGGATACCGCGTCGATGCCTGCGTCGCTTTGGGCATGCTGCGCGCCGATCTGGCCCAGCCCGGCACCGAGGTCGCGGTCGAGATCTTTGGCAACCGCCACCGCGCAACCGTGCAACCCGACGGCCCGCTCTGGGATCCGGCGAACCACAGGCTGCGGGCCTGACCGCCCCTGCCCCGAAGATACCCGCTGCTTGTTCGCGCCTCCGCGCACAGCCCTTCAGGAAAGCAACCGACCATGGCCCAGATCCCGACCCATGCCCGCGTCGTCGTCATCGGCGGCGGCGTGTCCGGCTGTTCCGTCGCCTATCACCTGGCCAAGCTGGGCTGGACCGACATCGTGCTGCTGGAACGCAAGCAGCTGACTTGCGGCACCACCTGGCACGCGGCGGGGCTGATCGGACAGTTGCGCGCCAGCCAGAACATGACCCGGCTGGCGAAGTATTCCGCCGATCTCTATATCCGCCTCGAGGCAGAGACCGGCATCGCCACTGGCATGCGGCAGAACGGATCGCTGACCGTCGCGCTGACCGAGCACCGCCAGGAAGAGATCTTGCGTCAGGCCACGCTGGCGCGCGCCTTCGGCATCGAGGCCCACCAGGTCGGCCCGGACGAGCTGAAGACGATGTACCCGCATCTCAACACGCGGGACGTAGTGGGCGCGGTGCATCTGCCGAAAGACGGACAATGCGATCCGGCCAATATCGCCATGGCCCTGGCCAAGGGCGCCCGCCAGAACGGCGCGGATATCATTGAGGGCGTCAAGGTGACCGGGGTCACCATTGCGGGCGGCAAGGTCACCGGCGTCGACTGGGCGCAGGGCGATGACAGCGGCCATATCGCCGCCGGTCTGGTGGTCAATTGCGGCGGCATGTGGGGCCGCGAACTGGCCGCGCGCAACGGTGTGAGCCTGCCGCTGCATGCCTGCGAGCATTTCTACATGGTCACCGAACCGGTTGCGGATATTTCCGGCGCGCCGGTCCTGCGGGTGCCCGACGAATGCGCCTATTACAAGGAAGACGCGGGCAAGCTGATGCTGGGCGCCTTCGAACCCAGGGCGAAACCCTGGGGCATGGCGGGCATCCCGGAAGACTTCTGCTTTGACCAGCTGCCCGAGGATTTCGAGCATTTCGAGCCGATCCTCGAGGCGGCGGTCAACCGCATGCCGGTCTTCGAGACCGTGGGCATCCATACCTTCTTCAACGGGCCCGAAAGCTTCACCCCGGACGACCGCTACTACCTGGGCGAGGCTCCGGAAGTGTCGGGCTACTGGATCGCCGCGGGCTACAACTCGATCGGCATCGTGTCGTCAGGCGGCGCGGGATTTGCGCTCGCACAATGGATGCACGACGGCGAAGCGCCCTTCGACCTCTGGGATGTCGATATCCGCCGCGCCCAGCCGTTCCAGAAGAACCGCCTCTACCTGAAGGATCGCGTCAGCGAAACGCTCGGGTTGCTTTACGCCGACCACTACCCCTACCGGCAGGTGACGACCGCGCGGGGCATTCGCCGCTCGGCGATTCATCAGCACCTCGCCGACCGCGGCGCGGTCTTCGGCGAGCTTGCGGGCTGGGAACGTGCCAACTGGTTTGCCAGACCGGGACAAGAGCCCGCCTATGTCTACGACTGGCACGGCCAGAACTGGTTCGACAACCAGCGCGCCGAACATATGGCCGTGCGCGAAAAGGTCGGCCTGTTCGACATGTCCTCCTTCGGCAAGATCCGGGTCGAGGGCCGCGACGCCACTTCCTTCCTCCAGCATGTCTGCGCCAATGACATCGACACCGCTGTGGGCCGGATCACCTATACCCAGATGCTGAACGCGAAGGGTGGCATCGAATGTGACCTGACCGTCACGCGGCTGTCCGAGACCGCCTTCCTGCTGGTCGTGCCCGCCGCGACCCTGCAGCGCGACCTGGCCCGGCTGCGCCGCCATGTGGGCGACGCCTTCGCCACGATCACCGACGTCACGGCAGGCGAATCCGTCCTGGCTGTGATGGGGCCCAATGCCCGTGCGCTCATGCAATCGGTCAGCCCGAACGATTTCTCGAACGTCGCGCATCCCTTTGGCACCGCGCGCGAGATCGAGATCGGCATGGGCCTCGCCCGCGCCCACCGGGTCACCTATGTCGGCGAACTGGGCTGGGAAATCTACGTACCGACCGACCAGGCCGCGCATGTGTTCGAGACGCTGCTGGCGGCGGGCGACCCGCACGGCCTGACCCTTGCGGGCATGCACACGCTGGATTCGTGCCGCATCGAAAAGGCGTATCGCCACTTCGGACATGACATCACCGACGAGGATCACGTGCTCGAGGCGGGCCTCGGCTTCGCGGTCAAGCCCGACAAGGGCGACTTCATCGGGCGCGACGCGGTGCTGCGCCGCAAGGAGACCGGTCTGCAGCGCCGCCTGCTGCAGTTCCGCCTGTCCGACCCCGGAGAGTTCCTGTTTCACAATGAGGCGCTGCTGCGCGACGGTGACGCGCATTCGATCATCACCTCGGGCAATTACGGCCACTTCCTCGGGGCGGCCATCGGCATGGGCTATGTCGACTGCCAGGGCCAGTCCGCCGCCGACGTGCTGGCGAGCCGCTACGAGATCGAGATCGCGGGCAGGCGCTTGGCGGCAGAGGCGTCGCTGGCGCCGCTCTACGACCCGAAGTCCGCACGGGTGCGGGTCTGACCCCGGCTGACCTGCCGCATGATCCTCAAATGAGTTGACAGTCCCAAACCCGACACATTTGATCGAAACCGTTCATCATTCATTAATCATGTCGCGATCTGATTGGTCTCTTCATCGCGTCGACGGAGAAAATCATGAAAATCGGCCAATTCGTGAGACGTCATGTACCCGCAATTTTTGAACATTGCGAAAACACCGACGCGACCGAGTTCAGTCGCCTTCAAGATGCGCGTTATTCAAAGAGTACCTTCGATATCAACTATCCGTTTTGCAAGCCCGTGGCAGACATTGAAGATGAAGAGTCACGCCGATATTGGGTCAAGGAATATATCGTCAACGGCGTGGTGGTGCGAGTAACCAACCACTGGTTCAATATGCCTACAAGCGACAGCCTCGTTCGTTTGAAACGGTATTTGTTTAACCGGGGGTTGGCTAAGTGACATATACGGCTTCACGCCGTGCCCATGGGACTGTCTGGCTTACTTTAATCGGCAGAGGCTGATCGCCGCGCTCTCAAGTGACGGCGGTGGCGATGAACGAGGCCGCCTTTCGTCTTAAGCAGCACCCGAGGAAGCTATATCCGCATCAGGTTGCACGGGTGCGGGTCTGACCCCGGCTGATCTGCCGCAGGACTGTCAGAAACGCGGTCACCATCTGGCTTTCGCCCTGTCCGCTGCGCGTCAGAAGCCCCACGGGCCTTGCGATTTCCGGGCTTTCGATCGGCAGCCAGGTGGTTGAGCGACCAAAGCCAGACGCCACCGACGACCGGGGCAACAGGGCAATCCCGATGCCTGCGTCCACCAGTTCCAGCGCGGTGGTCGACCGTCCGACCTCGAATGTCCAGACCACCGGCTGGCGGCTTCGCGCCATGGCCTCGTCGATCAGCAACCTGTTGCCCGTGCCGCGTGCCGGGACGATCAGGTCGTCCCCGACAAGGTCCGCCCACCTCAGGACATCGCGCCCGCAGAAAGGGTGATCGCGCGGCAGGGCAAGGACGATCCGGTCGTCGAACAACGGCTCGAACGCGGTTGCTGGTTCCAGCATCGGAATGGAGCAGATGCCGAAATCCGCCTCGCCGCTGGACACCGCCTCCGCGACCTCGTTGGCGGCGCGATCCAGAATCCGCAGCCTTGCGCTGTGGCCTGCGGCGCGGAATGTCCGAACCGCATCGACAAGCAGCATCGGCACCACGCTGGGGATCACCGCAATGGTCAGGATCGCGGTCTTCTGATGCGACAGCGCGGCGCTTTCGTCGCGCATCGCTCGGGTGGTTTCCTGCGCCCCGTCCAGGATCGCCTCGGCGCGGGCCTGCAGCCGCTTGGCCGCAAGGGTCGGCTTCACCGCCCGGGTCGTGCGCTCGAACAGCAGGGAATCCAATGCCTGTTCCAGCTTCTTGACGCGCCGGGTGACCGCCGATTGCGACAAGTTGAGCCGCTCTGCCGCGAGGTGAAAGGACCCCGTCTCCTTCACGGCGAGGAAGGCCTCGAGGTCGTTGAAATCGTAATTGATGCGCATAACGCAATAATTGCGCGAATTTTCTCATTGGTCAAAATAATTTCCGGTCCTTACAACAAGCCTCACAAGGAGCCTTGGCATGACGACACCCTATGACATCGTGGTAATCGGCGGCGGCAACGCGGCCCTGTGCGCCGCAATCACCGCCGCGGAAGCCGGTGCGCGTGTCCTCATTCTCGAGGCCGCGCCCAAGCCCTACCGGGGCGGCAATTCGCGCCATACCCGGAATTTCCGCTGCATGCATTCGGGCCCGCTTGGCCCCCTGATCGAAAGCTACAGCGAAGACGAGTATTTCGCCGACCTGATGAAGGTGACCGGCGGCAAGACCCATGAAGGTCTGGCGCGGCTGGCGATCAGATCGTCGGAGGAATGCCTGCCCTGGATGCAGGACCACGGCGTCCGCTTCCAGTCGGCCCTGTCGGGCACGCTCTCTCTGGGTCGGACCAACGCCTTCTTTCTTGGGGGCGGAAAAAGCCTTGTGAATGCATATTACCGCACCGCCGAAAAGCTGGGCGTCGACGTGACCTACGATGCCAAGGTGACCCATCTCGAGGTCGAGGACGGCAAGGTCGTGTATCTCGATTACGACCACGGCGGCACCTCGCAGCGGCTTTCGCCCAAGGCCGTCATCGTGGCCTCGGGCGGGTTTCAGGCCGACACCGAATGGTTGACGCGGGCATGGGGACCGGCCGCCGCGAATTTCCTGATCCGCGGCACACCGTACAATCGGGGCGTGGTTCTTGCGGATCTGCTGGATCAGGGCGTGGAGCAGGTCGGCGACCCGACCCAGTGCCACGCGGTGGCCATCGATGGCCGCGCGCCCAAGTTCGACGGCGGCATCGTGACACGGCTGGATTGCGTGCCGTTCTCCATCGTGGTGAACAAGAACGCGCAGCGCTTCTATGATGAGGGCGAGGATGTCTGGCCCAAGCGCTACGCCATCTGGGGGCGTCTGGTCGCCGGGCAACCCGACCAAGTCGGCTATGTCATCATCGACGCAAAATCGCTGAACCTGTTCATGCCGTCGGTTTTCCCGCCGATCAAGGCCGACACGGTCGAGCAGCTGGCCGAGAAGATGGGCCTGCCGCCCGCGGCGTTGCGCAAGACCGTCGACGACTTCAATGCAAGCTGCGGCGACACCCGCGGTTTCCACCCCACAGAGCTGGACGGCGTCGCCACCACCGGCCTCACCCCTGCCAAGACCAACTGGGCGCGCCCGATCACCGAGGCGCCGTTCTACGGCTACTCGCTGCGCACCGGCGTGACCTTCACCTATCTGGGGCTGAAGGTGGACGACACCGCGCAATGCTCCATCGGCAACAGACCGGTGTCGAACCTCTGGGCCGCAGGAGAGACGATGGCCGGGTCGATCCTCGGTCAGGGCTATCTGGCCGGATTTGGAATGACCATCGGCACCGTCTTCGGACGCATCGCCGGGAAAGAGGCCGCGAACCATGCAAATTGATCTGATCCAGGAAGCCCGGCGTCAGGCCGAAATCTGCAATGCCTGCCGGTATTGCGAAGGCTACTGTTCCGTCTTTCCCGCCCTGCACGACCAGCGCGCGTTTTCGGACGGCGACATCACGCAACTGGCGAACCTCTGTCACAACTGTCGCGGCTGCTACTACGCGTGCCAGTACACCGCCCCGCACGAGTTCGACCTGAACCTGCCGGCGGCGCTGGCGAACGTGCGGCAGGACAGCTGGGAAGAATATGCCTATCCGAGCCAGGCCGCCCGCCAGTTCCAGAAGAACGGCATGGCGATTACGGTCGCGACGATGCTGGGGTTTGCGATGATCTTCTTCATAGCGCGATGGCTGGGGCAAGGCGGCGGCGACGGCTTTTATGCGGTGATGTCGCACAACCTGATGGTCGCGATCTTTGCGCCCGCGTTCCTGTTTCCGCTGTTCAGCATCGGCATCAGCCTGCAGCGATACTGGAAGGCGGTGAATGGCGAGAAGGTCGGGATCCAGCACATCGCCCAGGCCTTCGCGGCAGCCGCCAATATGCGCAACCTGTCAGGCGGCCATGGCGACGGCTGCAACTTCGAGGAAGAAGACAGGTTCTCGCAGGCGCGGCGCGTTGCGCACCAGTTCGTGCTTTACGGCTTCCTGCTGTGCTTTGCCAGCACGTCGTCGGGAACCATCATGCACTATGTCTTCGACATGCAGGCCCCTTACGGCCTCATTTCCCTGCCCAAGCTTTTGGGCATCCCGGGCGGGATCATGCTGACGGTCGGTGCCATCTGGATGGTGATGCTGAAATACCGGTCCGACCCGACCCTGGGGGCCAGGGCAGCCTGGGGCGGCGAGGTCGCCTTCATCGCGCTGCTGGGGTTCGTCGCCCTGAGCGGATTGGTGCTTTATCTGCTCGGTGCCACGGCCCTGATGCCGACCGTTCTTGCGCTGCACCTCGGCGCGGTGCTCAGCTTCTTTCTGCTGATGCCCTATACCAAGATGGCGCATGGCTTCTATCGTCTCGCGGCGCTGACCCGCGACGCACAGAGGACGCAAGGCTGAGACCGCACCGCCCCCCGCACCGTCGGCCATCGCCCGACATGACCCGGGATCGCCCGTGCGGCGGTGCCGGGGTGCGGGCTGTGCAGACGACCGTCGCAATGTACGCGCGCAGGGACGGTGTAAAGCGCGCCACGCACGCGGTCGGCACGCCCATGCGCCGATCCACACCGAAGGCAGTTTGCCGATGACCCCCTTCGCTTCGGCAATCGGCGTGGCGGCCCTCGGTGTGACGGCGTTCCAGTTGCTGGGCCTGCCGCTTCCGTGGTTGCTGGGGCCGATTTTCGGCTGCCTGCTGGCGGCCCTTGCCGGCATCCCGATGCGCGGCATCAAGGTGATCGGCGACGGGATGCGGACCATCCTGGGGGTCGCGGTCGGCGCCACCTTCACGACAACCCTGCTGATCTCGATGGCCGCGATGTGGCCCACACTGTTGATGATCCCGCTGATGGTCGCGGCGATCGGGATTGTCGGTGTGCCGTATTTCCAGCGCCTCTGGGGGTTCGACTTCGCCACCAGCTACTACAGTTCCATGCCCGGCGGATTTCAGGACATGGTGCTGTTCGGAGAAGAAGCCGGTGCCGATGTCCGGGCGCTGTCGCTGATCCACGCCACCCGCGTCATGGTCATCGTCGTGGCGCTGCCGTTCCTGTTGCGATGGGCATGGGATGCGGATCTGAGCAATCCGCCCGGCGCGCCCGCGGCCTCCATCCCCCCGCCCCAACTGGCCCTGATGGTGCTCTGCGGCATCGCCGGATGGCAGATCGCAAAACGGCTTGGGATGTTCGGGGCGTCGATCCTCGGCCCGCTGATCCTGGCCGCGATCCTTGCGCTGGCGGGCATTCTGCAGCACCGCCCCCCCGCCGAGGCGGTCTGGGCGGCGCAGTTCTTCATCGGCATGAGCGTCGGCACCAAATACGCGGGCGTCACCATGCCCGAGGTGCGCACCTACGTCACCGCGGCGCTTGGATTCTGCGGCATCCTTCTGCTGTTGACGGTGGTCTTCGCCGAAATCATCCACCTCTTCGGACTGGCCCCCGCGATGGAGACGATCCTGGCCTTCGCCCCCGGCGGTCAGGCGGAACTGACCGTCCTGGCACTGATCGTCGGGGCGGATATGGCCTTTGTCGTCGCCCATCACGTGCTAAGGATATTCGTCGTCATTCTGGGTGCGCCGCTTTTCGCGCGGCTGTTCCGCGCGGGCACCCGAACCTGATCAGGGAGTTACAAGGACCATGCCAACAGAGCTTGCAAACCTCGCGCGCGACGGTGTGCTGCGGGTCGCGATCAACACCGGCAACCGCGCCCTGGTTCAGACCGACGGCTCCGACATCACCGGCGTCAGCCCGGCCCTGGCCCGGCGTCTCGCCGCAGAGATCGGCGCGCGGATGGTGCCGGTGATCTATGCCGGTGCGGGCAAGGTCTTTGCCGATGCGGATCAGGACAAGTGGGATGTCGGGTTTCTGGCCATCGATGCCATGCGGGCCGAAAAGATCGCCTTTACCCGACCGTACCTGACCATCGAGGCCACCTATGCCGTGCGCGCCGGGTCCGACTTCCGCGATGTCGACGATGTGGATCGCGCGGGCGTGACGGTGCTGACCGCGACCGGTTCGGCCTATGACATGCATCTTCGCTCCGCCCTCAAACACGCCACCCTTGAACGCTCCGGCACACCGCCCGAAAGCTTTGCCGAGTTCCGAGACGGGCGCTGCGATGCGGTGGCCGGGGTCCGGGCGTCGCTTGCGGGGTTTTTCGAAGCCGACCCCGAGGTGCGGATCCTGCCGGGTGTGCTGACATCGGTGGAACAGGCGATGGTGCTGCCCGACCGATCCGACCCGTTGATCGGGGCGCTTGACGCTTTTGTCATGCGGGCCATCGACGACGGGTTCGTCGCCTCTGCCTTGTAGACGCCGCCGCGCTAGCCCCAAACCGAGGGGTTGATCATGTGGATCGGCGTGCCCTCGGCATAGGCGGTGATCTGGTCGAAGATATCCGAGAACTGCAAGTCGAACTCATCCTCGGTGACGTAGCCGATATGCGGCGTGGCCAGCACGTTCGGATGGGTCAGCAGCGGGTGCTGCACATTCGTCAGCGGTTCGCTGTCGAAGACGTCGACGGCGGCATGGATGCGGCCCCGGGCGATCTCGGCCTCCAGCGCACCCTGCTCGACCAGACCCGAGCGTGACGTGTTCACGAACAGCGCTCGCGGTTGCATGTCGGCCAGATCCTTCGCGGTAATCAGACCGCGCGTTTCGGGTTTCAGGCGCACATGCACGCTGACGATATCCGAGGCGGCAAAGAACGCCTCGCGCGATGGCGCGACGGTCGCCCCCGCCGCCTCGGCCCGCGCGCGGCCCGCCTCGGATGCCCACCACTGGACCTTCATGCCCAGCGCCGTGGCATATTCCGCGACCGCACCGGCGATCCGGCCATAGCCGTAAAGTCCCAGGGTCCGCCCCCGCAACGTCCGCCCGACGCCGCATTGCCAGTTGCCCGCCTTCAGCGACGCGGCCTGCTGCGGGATCTGCCGGTAGCTGGCCAGCACCAGCGCCAGCGTATGCTCGGCCGCGGCGTAGGACGGCGCACCGGCGTGCATGTTCGAACACAAAAGCACCCCCTGCGCGGTGCACGCCTCCACGTCGATATGCGGATAGACGCTGCGCTGCGAGATGAGCTTGAGATTGGGCAGCCGTTCGAGCAGATCCGCGCCGATCCGCGTGCGCTCCCGGAACAGCACCAGCGCTTCGGCGTCCTTGACCCGGTCGGCCAGGGCCGCGGGATCGGGTTCGTGATCCGTCCAGACAGTCACGTCATGGCCGTCCAGTTTCGAAAAACACGGCAGCGTGCGCAGGGTGTCGAACCAGTCGTCTAGGATGTGAACCTTCATCGGCTTTCGATCCCTTTGGATGCGACGGGCGCACGCGGCGTCGGGACAAAAATCGTCTGATCCAGCGCCTGAAGGGCGGCCCGCACCTTGCCGCGTTCGGCAAGAAGATCGTTGAACTGCACATCGCACCCCGCGATCGGCGTGGGATAGCTCGAGATTTCGTCATTGAGCATCTGGCGCGCGGTCACAAGCGCGGACCGGGCGGCACGGATATGGCCTTTGATACTGTCCGGCATTGTTCGCTCTCCCCTGTCAGAGCTATTGTACGCCATCCGGGTCACTCTTCAATTGCCCTGCCAGACGCGGGACGCGACGAACACCTCGCCCGCCGCCAGTTTGCGCGCGGTGCGCACCAACCCGGCCGAGTTCAGCGCAAAACCTTCCGCCGTATTTTCGTAATCGACAACCACGTCGATGGTGCCAGAGGCATGTTCCAGCGTGATCCTCGCGGGCGACCTTTCCGGCGCGGCGGCCATCCCGTCTGCCACGGTGCCGGGGGTCAGCACGCAAGACGCAAGGCATTGCGCCCCGGTGACCGCCATCGTCGGGTGGCACTTCCACGGCATGAAATACCGCGTCGCGATGGTGCCGCCCTGTTTGGCGGGGGCGAGCAGGCCGAATTTCGGCGTGACGGAACTGGACACGTCGCCCATGCCCATCTGCCTGCCCGCCTGTTGCCGGATGGCCTCCATGCGGGCGTAGAACCCGGCGTTTTCATCCAGCTCTGCCGCGGATTCGTAACCGGTCAGGCCGAAGCTTTCCGCCTTGGCGATGACGATGGGCATGGCGACATCCATGCAGGTCACCTCGATCCCGTCGATCGTATCGGTCAGGTTGCCGGTCGGCAGGAATGCCCCGGTCACGCCGCCCACGGTCTCCATGAATTGCAGCGCCACCGGCGCCGATGTGCCCGGCACGCCGTCGATCTGCGCGTCGCCTTCGTAGCTGACCGAGCCGCCGGGTGTCTGCACGATGGCGGCCACCTTCGCGCCGGTGTTGACGGCACGAATGTTGACCGTGGTTTCGCCGTCCTGCGCCGCGACAAGGCCCATTTCGATTGCCGCGGGCCCGACGCCGGACAGGATGTTCCCGCAGGTCGGCTTGTAGTCCACCATCCGATCCTCGACGCTGACCTGGGCGAAGAAATAATCCACATCGGCCCAGTCATCGTCCGAACGCGACAGCATCGCGACCTTGTTGGTCACCGCCGCGCTGCCGCCGATCCCGTCGATATTGAGCGGATGGCCCGCGCCGACCATGGCGATCAGCACCTGCGACAGCGTGTCGAGGTCTTCGGGCAGATCGGCCCGGTTCAGGTAGGGCCCACGAGAGGTGCCGCCCCGCATGAACAGAAAGGGAATAGCGGTCTGGCTCATGTCGAACGCCTTAGTTCAGGGGCCAGGGCAGGTTGGTGTATTCCTGCAAAAGACCCGGTGGGAAATCGCGGTTCAGCAACCATGCCATGCCGCACATGAAGGCGATGCCCGACGCCGTGTAGATCGCCGCATAAAGCGTGCCGACCCCGGCGCGCACCTTCATGAAGGCAAACAGGAACAGCCCGAGCGCAAGGATGAAGCCCAGCAATCCGGTCAGCACCAGAAGTCCGGCGAACCAAGCAAGGGTCGACCAAAGGCTGTGGGTCGCGTTCGCATCCTCGCCGTTCAACTCGCGGTCCGCGAAGATCGTGTCCTTCTCGGGCTTCAGGATCATGCGGATGATCAGCGCCGCGCAGCCCACCAGGCAGACGCTTGCGACAAACATCGGGAAGACGCGGTCGCGGCTGTAGCTGGGGATCGAGGCCGCATCGTAGAAGGCATAGGCGATATACCCGGTGACGATGAGCAGGAACACCAGCGGCGCGCGTTTCGAGCCGGATTGCACATCGCCCTCGGCCAGGATGTTCTTGGCCTGACGCAGCCCCAGCACCACCGAGATGACGGTGATGATCAGCAGGATGATGACGATCGGCGAGAAGATGTAGTCGATGCCTTCGCCAAAGCTCTTGCGGAACTGGCTCTGCGCGATCTGGACAGCCTGGTTGGCGTATGTCTCGGCGGGGCGCGCCAGAACGAACCCGATCAGGAACGCCGGGCGCGACCAGTCGAAGCGCCGCATCATGATGCCGAGAAAGCCGATCGCCAGCAAGGCGACAAGGTCCATCAGGTTCTGGCCCGACTGGAAGGCGGCAAAGCTGATGATCATGAACAGGAACGGCGCCAGCAGCGCGAAGCGGATCGTCGTCAGCTTGGCGATGCCGCCAGAGGCCGCGATGCAGATCACCGTGCCGACGACATTGGCGAGGGCCAGAAGCCAGACGATGGAATAGGTGATGTCGAGGTTGTTCTTGAGCATGGCCGGACCGACTTCGATCTGACCGGAGCCCAGCAGCGCGATCGCGCCGATAAAGATCGCCATCGACCCGGAGCCGGGGATGCCGAACAGCAGGGTCGGCACCAGACCGCCGCCCTCCTTGGCGTTGTTCGAGCTTTCCGGCCCGATCACGCCGCGCACTTCGCCCTTGCCGAACTGCGACTTGTCCTTGGTGGTCTGCACCGCGTGACCATAGGCGATCCAGTCGACGACCGACCCGCCGAGGCCGGGGATGACCCCAACGATGACCCCGATGATCGAGCAGCGGACCGACAGCCAGATATTGGCCCACCAGTCCTTGACACCTTCGAGCCAACCGCCGCCGATCTGCGGTTCCTGCGCGATGGCGCGGTCCTGCCGAAGCAATGAGATGATCTCGGGAATGGCAAAGATGCCCAGGCCCACGATAACCAGCTTCAGCCCGTCCGTGAGATACGGGAAATCGTAGGATGACATCCGCAGATCGCCCGAGGACGCGCCTTCTCCGATGGTGCCGACCAGCATGCCCAGACCCGCCGCGACGATGCCCTTGATGGCGACGCGCCCGGCAAGGATGCCGACCATGGACAGGCCGAAGATCGTGATCATCAGCAACTCGGGCGTCCGGAACTCCAGCACGATGGGTCTGGCGATCAGGATGAAGACGGTCAGGAAGCTGGCGCCGACAAGCCCGCCGAACAACGACGACGCAAAGGCCGCGGACAGCGCCCGTGCCGCCTGCCCCTTCTTGGCCATGGGAAAGCCGTCAAGCACCGTCGCCTGACTGGCCGACGACCCGGGAATGCCCATCAGGACAGACGCGAAGGTGTCCGAGGTGGGCACCACCGCAACCATGCCGACCATGAGCGCGAGACCGAGGATCGGGTCCATCCCGAACATGAAGGGCAGCAGCAGCGACAACCCGGCGATGCCGCCGAGGCCGGGGAACACGCCGATGCACAGGCCCATGACAACACCCAGCACCAGATATCCCAGCACGACGGGCTGCAATATCAGCCCCCACGCACTGCCCAGCGCGGGAAGCGCCTCCACGATCACATCCATGAACTTCTCCCCTGCCTTGCTTGAAAAAACGCCCCGCCGATGTGGCAGGGCGTTCAGAAAGCAAGGCTCAGTTCAGCGAAACGCCGTATTTCTCCTGCAGCCAGTTGACCACGAAAGCCTTGGCTTCCGGCGTCACCTTGGTGCCGCTCTCAAGCGCCTTCTTGGCGGCGGCGCCGGTCATCTGGGGGTACTTGCCCAGCCGCTTGCCCGAGATTTCGGCGAAGTCGGGACGGGCCTTGATGGCCTCGAAGGCTTCCGTGTAGGTGGCGATCGCCGCCTCCGATGCGCCCTTGGGCAGGAACACCATCTTCTGCGCCGGGAAACCCGCGATAAAGAAGGCCTTCCACGCATCCCACTTTTCGCCCGATGTCTCGCAGCCGTCGGTGGCTTCGCAAAGCTCCTTGAAGGTCGGGATATCGGGGAAGGTCGGATCGCGGACGATGTTGCCGTCGTCGTCCAGCGCGCCCCAGGTCATCATCGGCACGGCTGTGCCCGCCTCGACCAGTGGCGTGACGCCCGACAGGAAGGAAGACGAGGTCTGGTAGTCGATGTTGGCTTCGCCACGCTCGAACATCAAACGGCCGTCGCCACGGCCTTTGATGCCCATGACGCTTTCGACGTTCAGGCCCAGCATCTCCCATGCCAGCGTCGGCACGAGGTCAAGCCGTGTTGCCCCCTGGTTGCCATAGATGAAGTCGACGTCCTGAAGCGCGCTGGCATCCATGCCGTCCATCTTGGCGGCGAGGTCCGGCGGCAGGTAGGCGACGCCACCGGTGCCCGAGGCCAGCACGACGTTCCAGTCGGCGTAGTCGAATTTCACGCGGGGATCGCCCAGCAGGAACGGGAACTGTGTGGAACCGGAGGAGCCGAAGATCGTGGTGCCGTCTTCGAATTCCTGATTCTGGAAGTAGTTCGCACCCTTGGTGGACCCGGCACCGGGCATGAACTTCACGACGACCGTGGGCGTGCCGGGCAGAGCCTCGGACAACAGCGGCGCGTAGAAGTTGGCCCATTTGGCAGAGCCGCCGGTTTCTGAGAACGGGATGATCCATTCGACGGTCTTGCCGGACATGTCCATGGCATGGCTGGCGGCATTGGCCTGCAGCGAGAATGTAGCGGCAGCCGCAGCCACGAGGCCGAGCGCCACGCGACGCGTGGATTTGATAGTGGACATATGTTCCTCCCTTGAACGCGACCCCTTGCGATGCGGGGCCAGAATAGAATCACACGAGGGGTGTCCGCCCCCTTGTCGATGACGGCTGTCTGGCCTGTGAACCTTGCATGAAACTTGCATGCCCGATATTTTGTCACAATGCGCATCACACTGGTCGAAGACAACCTCAGCCTTGCCAAGGGCATCTGTTATCGACTTGAGGACGCAGGACATGCGGTGGACATCCTGGGCAACGGGGACGAGGCGGACCACTATCTGAAAAGCGATGGTGCCGACCTGATCATTCTCGATATCAACCTGCCGGGCACCGACGGTCTGACGCTGCTCAAGCAGCTTCGCCAGCGCGACGACAAGCGGCCGGTGATCCTGCTGACCGCGCGCAGCGACACCGAGGACCGCGTGACCGGGCTGGACGCGGGCGCGGACGACTACCTGATCAAACCCTTCGAGATGGCCGAGCTCGAGGCCCGCGTCAGGGCGTTGCTGCGCAGGCGCTCCGTGCCGCAACAGCACATCGAAATGGTCGGCACGCTGACCTACGATGTCGCGGGCCGTCAGCTGTTCGACGACGAGACCGAAATTGACCTGCCCCGCCGCGAGATGTCGGTGTTCGAATGCCTGTTTGCCGCCAACGGGCGCATCGTGTCCAAAAGCACCCTGCTCGACCATGCCTACGGTGTCGGCGCCGATGTGACCGACACCGTGGTCGAGGTCTACGTCTCGCGCCTTCGCCGCCGCCTCAGCCCATACGGCATCCAGATCAGAACGCAGCGCGGTCTGGGCTATCAACTGGTCGCCGGGACCGCCTCGTGACGCCGCGCTCGCTGCGGTCGCGGCTGATCCTGATCATCCTGACGCCGTTGCTGCTGATCGCGCTGGTGGCGGGCGCCTGGCAGTTTCGCAGCACCTCGCAACGGGCGCAGAACATCTTCGATCGCGGCTTGCTGTCCGCGGCGCTTGCCATATCGCGCGACCTTGCGGTGTCGGACGGCGACGCGCTGAGCCCGACCACCCGGCGGCTCATCAACGATACCTCGGGTGGCGAATTGTTCTACCATGTCTATGCCCCCGACGGGGTTTTCGTGACCGGGTATTCGACCCCTCCGGTGCTGCCGCGTAGCGCGCCCTCGGATCAGACCGCACCGGTCTATTACGATGCGCGCTATCAGGGACAGGACGTTCGCGTCCTGCGGTTTCAGGACGGCACGACCATCAGCGGCGTCAGCGGGGTCTTCAACATCACCGTCTGGCAGAACGCCGATGTCCGCAGCGGCTTTGTGCGCCAGGTGGTCACCCGTTCCTTCGCCGTCATCGCCCTGCTGGTCCTGTCGGTCGCCCTGATCGTCTGGTTCGGCGTCGCGGTGGGCTTGCGGCCCTTGCTCGATCTCGAAGCGGCGATCGCCAAACGCACGCCGACCGAGCTGGAGCCCATCCGCCGCCCCGTCCCGATCGAGGTGCGCAGGATCGTCGATACCCTGAACGCGCTGCTGGACCGGGTGTCGCGTCGGATCAGTTCGAAGGACGAATTCATCTCGAACGCCGCGCACCAGCTCAGGAATCCGGTGGCCGGTGTCCTCGCCCTTGCCGAGGCGGTGCAGAACGCGCCCAGCGCGCAGGCCGCGAAGGACCGCAGCGCCGAGCTGGTCCAGGCCGCCCGCGAGGCCAGCAACCTGACCAACCAGCTGTTGTCATTCGAACGCGCCGGCGGAACCGACCTGTCCCGGTCAAGCGAGACCGTGGACCTCGCATCCCTGCTGCGGGAGGTGGTGAACACCTTTCGCGCCCGCAACCGGGATCTGCGCGCCGAAGTCACGGTTTCGCTGCCCGATGCGGACGCGCAGGTGCGGGGCGACCCGGTCCTGTTGCAGGAGGCGATCCTGAACCTTCTGACCAACGCCGTCGTGCATGGCGGCCCCCGGATGTCGGAAATCAGGGTCGGCCTGTCCTGCGACGCAACCCATGCCGCCATTTCGGTCGCGGATAACGGCGCGGGCATCCCCGATGACAAGCACATTCAGGCGATCAGCCGATTTGGTCAGGCCGACGGCGGTCCGGGCAGCGGCCTGGGTCTGCCGATCGCCGCGCGGGTGATAGAGAACCACGGCGGCACGCTCAAAATTTCGAACGCGTCCGGTGGCGCGAAGATCGTGCTGACGCTTCCGCTGTCCGGTCAGCGGCCTGCCCTGAACCGCCCGCGGCAGTCGTAAGCCGCTGTACTGCCGCGACACGCCCCGGTGGCATCAGTCGCAGGCATCCCAGGCGCGCCTGCCTTGTGGGGTAAGCGCCGGGCAGATGCGGGCGACCGGCTTTTGTGGTATACTCAGGCAAGACGCCGCCGGAAAAACTGCGGGGTGCGGAATGTCGGGTTCTCTACGCAAGGGGCTATATCTGATCCTGATTGCCGGGCTGGCCCTGTTTGCGCCCGCGCCAGAGGCCAGCGCACAGGAATGCGTCGATGCCTTCAAGACCAGTCGCGCGCGGTTGCACGCGATCCAGGCCGACCTGAAGTCCAACAAGCTGTCGCAGGAAACCGTCGCGGCGCTCAGCAGATGGCGCGATGCGTTCCAGGCGGATGTCAAACATGCGAGCCTCACCGAGACCGTCCTGCTCGGGGGTGCGGGTGGCGTCGGGATGAGCGTCCTTGGCGCGGTGGCCACGGGGGGGCCCCCGGGCTGGGCCGCGGCGGTCCTGGGCGCGTTGTTCAGCGTCGGGCTGAACGCGGCCTATGCGGAAGCCCAGTCCACCGGCCTCTGGACCCGGGCCGAGGCGAACACGAGCTTCTATCAGTACGTTCTCGACTATTCCGAGTATGGCCGGGTCGGGGACGTCACCAGCCCGGATTTTCAGGACTTCATCACCCAGTACCGGGCGCTGCTGACCAAGCTGGCCGGTACCAGCCCGCCGACCGACCCCACGTCGCTCAACCTCTATATGCAGGCCAATGCGGACCGCTTCCTGCTGTTCTTCGGCTATTTCGAGGAAACCGCCGGAGCCGCGAAATTCCCCCGCTGGCGCTTTCCCCAGGCGCAGGGCAAGTACGGGCCGCACCGCCTGGGCGTGGGATATTACCAGCCGGTGATGCGCGCCAAGCTCGCCGAGGAGTTGCGCCTGATCGACCAGGCCATCGCCGCGCTGTCCCAGGCCGCCTGTCACCCCGCCGGAACCCCGCTGCCCGCAGCCGTCCCCGCGATCACCGCCTGCGGGGCACGCCCGGCGCTGGACCAGTCGGTGACCTGCATCTGCGACACGACGACACCGGGGAATGTGTGGGGCAGCGACATGTATACCAGCGACTCCTCGATCTGCGGCGCGGCGATCCATGCCGGTCTTGCCCGGCCCAGCGCGTCGCAGGACGGAGCCATATCTTATCGGGGGGTGGTCACGCTGAAGGGGGCCCGGGGATGCCCGTTTTACCGCGGCAGCACGGCGCGCGGCATCACCACCGCCAGCTACGGTGAATGGGGCGGGTCGTTCTACTTTCCGGGCGCGCAATCCGGCCAGTGCCAGGAAGGCACCCGCCCGGACCCGGGCACTTGGTATTGCCCCGCGACCATGAGGTCGCAAGGCGCGGTACTGTCCTGCTTCTGCGCGCCCCATGCCACCACCTTCGGGGCGGTCTGGGGCACGGGCGAATATACCGACGACTCGTCGGTCTGCCGGGCCGCGCGGCATGCGGGCGCGGTGTCGGATCGCGGCGGCATGGTCAGGGTCGCGCGCACACCGGGGCGCGCATCCTATACCGCCAGCCAAAGCAACGGCGTCTCGACACATGGCTACGGGGTCTGGGGCGGATCGTTCCGGTTTCAGTAACGCACCAGAGCCCCCCTTGGGCGGCAGATCGCCCCCCACCCGGGCACCGGGCACCGGGCCCCTCGCCTAGGTCTTCGACCGCTGGAACAGCAGCGACAGCAACCCAAGCGCCGCCGACGCGACGATCAGCAAAAGCGATACCGCGTTCAGTACCGGCGTGGAGCCGTGCTTGAGTTTGTCGAACATGGTGATGGTCAACGGCGAGTCCGACCCGACCAGCATCAGCGTGGTGTTGAAATTCTCAAAGCTCATCAGCACGGCGACGACACCCGCGCCCAGGATCGCGGGAAACAGGAACGGCAGGGTGATCTGGCGCACGGCACCCCATCTGGTCGCGCCAAGGTTCATCGCCGCCTCTTCCAGGCTCAGGTCGAACTTCTGCAACCTTGCCGAGATCACCAGCGTCGCGAAGGTCGTGATGAACGAAAACTGACCCAGGATGACAAGGATCAGCCCGGGGCGCAGCCCGTCGAACCAAAGCCCGGTGGCGTCTTCCAGCGTATTGGCGACCGAACTGGCGAAGACCAGGATCGAGATACCCAGGATGACCCCCGGGATGATCAGCGGCAGCAGCATCAGGATATAAAGAAACCCCTTGCCGCGAAACTCATGGCGCACGAACAGGAAGGCGTTACAGGTGCCGACCGCAACCGCAAGCCCGGCAACCCAGAGCGCCACGAAGGCCGAGGTGCCGATGGCGCGCAGGATCGACCGTTCGTGGAAGACCCCGATGAACGGCGCTTCGGTTCCGAAGAACCAGGCCATCGTGAATCCCTCCCACGGGAGCGAGGGGAAAACGCTGTCGTTGAAGGCAAAGACGCAGACAACCGTCAGCGGCAGGGCGAGATAGACAAAGAACAACACCACATAGGCGCGGTAGGACCATTTCAGCGGGCCGGACTGGGGAACCGTTGGGATCATGTCAGCGCCCCATCGTCCCGGCCAGCGATTGCCGCGACAGTTTGAGGCCAAGAAAGACCACCGCCGAGGACAGCGCCAGCAGCAAAAAGCCGAAAGCCGAGCCCAGCTCCCAGTTGAAGCGCGTGATGAACTGCGTGTAGATCAGCCCGGTGAACCAGAGGCTGTCCTTGCCCCCCAGCAGAATCGGCGTCAGGTAATTGCCCAGGGACAGCATGAAGACCACGATGCAGCCCGAAACGATGCCGGGCATGGCATGCGGGATCACGATCTCGCGCAGGATGGACAGGCCCGAACCGCCCAGGTCATAGCCCGCCTCGATCATGCTGTCGTCAAGACTGTCGAGCGTCGTGACCAGCGGCACGATCATGAACAGGATCGACGTGTAGACAAGGCCCACCATGATGGCCGCATCGTTATAGAGAAACTCGACCGGGCCATCCACGACCCCCAGAAACTGCAGGGCATTCGACACCACGCCGGTTTCCCGCAACAGGATCATCCAGCCGAAGGTGCGCACAAGCTCGGACACCCAGAACGGAATCAGGCACATCAGGAACAGCGTGGTCTTGGTGCGCCCGCGCGTCAGCTTCGCGATGTAATAGGCAATCGGAAAGCCCAGAACCAGGGTAAGGACGGTCGTGAGGATCGACATGAAGGCGGTGCGGGCGAAGGTGCGCCAATAAAGCGGCTCGTTGAAAAACACCGCGTAATTGCCGAGGCCGGTTTCATATTCGCGCACCCCGACCTTTTCGCTGATCGACACGAAGAACAGGCCCACATGCGGCAGGATGATCAAGGTGACCAGCCACAACAGCAGCGGCATTATCAGCAGGTAGAAACCCAGCCTGGCGCGATCCGAGACCATCTATGGCGCCTCGACCGGAAAGCAGCGCGCCTGCTCCGGGGTCCAGCTGGTGTGCACCGTGTCGCCTCTGGTCAGGCCCAGCAGGGCCCCGGTCTGCGGCAGGGTCGCCTGGATCGTCTCGCCCGATCCGGGATCGCGCAGGATGACCATGCTGTTGGCGCCGTTGAAAAGGACGCTGTCGACGACCCGGTCGCTGGCATTGATGTGCCCGGCCCCACCGGCCGGCGTGTTCGACAGCGCGATGGCCTCGGGGCGGACGAAGATCTGCGCGTGCTGGCCGACCGCGGGAACGCGGCCTGTCGCCTGTCCGCGCAGCGCACTGCCCCCCGCCGTCACGATCGACACGATCTGGCCGTTGACAGCAGTCACCTTCCCCTCGAAGCGGTTCGCGTCGCCCACAAACCCCGCGACGAAGGCGTTCGCGGGCTCGTAATACAGCTCTTTCGCGGTGCCGATCTGGTCGAAGCGACCCTTGTTCATCACTGCGACAGTGTCGCTCATCACCAGGGCTTCGGACTGGTCGTGGGTGATATAGACAAACGTCGTGTTGAACTCGGCCTGCAGCGCCTTCAACTCGATCTTCATGTGTTCGCGCAGCTTCAGATCCAGCGCCCCGAGCGGTTCGTCGAGCAGCAGCACGTCGGGTTCCAGCACCATGCAGCGGGCAATCGCGACGCGCTGTTTCTGGCCGCCCGACAGCTGATCGACCTGGCGGTCCTCGATACCGGGCAATCCGACCCGTTCGAGCACCCGCCCGACGCGGCGCTTGATCTCTGCGCCCGGGACACCGCGCTGGCGCAATCCAAAGCCGATATTCCGCCCGATGCTCATCATCGGAAACAGCGCGAGATGCTGGAAGACCATCGAGACCGGGCGCTTGTTCGGCCCCACGTCGATCATCGACTTTCCCTTGATCAGAAGATCGCCGCTGGTGGGAAACTGAAACCCCGCGATCATCCGCAACAGCGTGGTCTTGCCGCAGCCGGATGGACCGAGGATCGAGAAGAACGACCCTTGCGGGACATCGAAGCTGACGCGATCGACCGCGCGGAAACCGTCGAAATCCTTGGTCAGGTCGCGGCACACGAGGTCAGCGGTCAAAGCCATCGTTGGTGTCTTTCCCGGTCTTGCTGCAGGTCGGAACGAAGGGCGCGAACCGCGCCCTTCGCGTGGCGGCGAACAGATCCTCAGTTCGCGGCGTTGACGCGGTCCAGCGTCGCGCCTTCCATGGTTTCCAGACCCGCGGGCACCGGCGGATACCACTTGATGTTGTCGATCGCGGCCTGGTCGAAGCTTGCCTGATAGCGCGCCTTCAGATCGGCATTGACGCCCGCATCGCCATCGACCGCAGCGGTGAAGTTGCCGGCGGCGTTGGTGATCATGGCGGCGATGTCCGGGCGCATGACAAAGTTGATCCAGTCATAGGCCGCATCATCCGCGCGGCCACGGGACGGCAGCGCGAAGGTGTCGATCCAGCCAAGCGCACCCGAGGCAGGCGCGACGAAGGTGATATCGGCATTGTCGGCGTTCAACTGCCAGCCGCCGGTATCCCAGGCCATGGCCGCGACAACCTCGCCCGAACGCAGCAGGTTCTTGATCTCGTCGCCGCCGTCCCAATAGGTCTTCACGTTGGGTTTGCAGTCCACGAGCGCCTGCTCGACCTGGTCGAGAATGCCCTGGTAGGCCTCGGTGTCGGAATAGGCCGCAAACGGATCGAGCCCCATCGCGAAGGCAAATCCGATCAGCGTCGGGCGCTTCAGGCGGTACGACACCTTGCCCGCCACAGACGCGTCGCACAGATCGGTGTAGTCGGCGATCTGCCCGGCCTCCGCGGTGTTCACCACAAGGCCGCTGGTGCCCCAGATATGCGGCAGACCGTAAACGTCACCGTCGAAAGTCGTGTTCTTGGCTGTCGCATCCAGCATCGAGGGGATGAACTGGGCCGCCTCGACGCGGGACATGTCGATCGGCTTGTAGATGCCGAATTCTTCCTGCGCGCTGGTAATGCGGTCCTGGCTGGGCTGGGCAAGGTCGAAACCACCGCCATTGGTCGCGCGCAGCTTCGCGATCATCTCTTCGTTGTTCGACGTGGTCACCTCGACCGTGTGGCCGGTTTCCTCTTCGAACATGGCGATAACGTCGTCGGGTGCGTAGCCGCCCCAGGTCAAAAGCCGCAAGGTTTCGGCAGATGCCGTGGTCGCCGATAGGGCAGCGACGAGAATGGTCGTTGAAACGAGTCCGATTTTCATGTCGAGGGTCCACTTCTGCGGGTTGCTGTGATGGTCATTAAGGCGACCGGTTTGTTAAGAGTCCAGAGCGACAACAGGGCGTCGATATGCGTGGAAAGCCAGCGTCTGCGGGGTTTGGGCGACGCGGCCCTAAACGATGGCGTGCAACAGCTGGGTGGTGTTTTCGCGCGTCATTTCGACAGGATTGCCCCCGGTGCTGGGATCGGCCAGCGCCCCGGTCACGATCCGGTCGATATCCGGTGCCTCGATGCCCAGCCCCCTGAGGTTTCGGGGAATGCCAAGCGATGCGTTCAGGTCGTCCACATAGGCGCAGAAACCGTCGAACCCGCCTGCTATCCCGAGGTAGTTCGCAGCCTGCCCCAGCACGCCGGCGATCGCGGGTCTGTTGAACTGAAGCACGGCGGGCATGCAGACCGCGTTCGTGGTGCCGTGATGGGTGTGGTAGATCGCCCCGATCGGATGCGACAGCGCATGGATCGCGCCGAGCCCCTTCTGGAACCCCGTCGCCCCCATGATCGCGGCGGACATCATCTGCGCCCGCGCCTCGAGGTCGTCACCGTCGGCATAGGCGCGCGGCAGGTATTCCTTGACCAGCCGCATGCCTTCCAGCGCGATGCCCTGGCTCATCGGGTGGTAATGCGGCGACGAGAACGCCTCGACGCAATGCGCAAAGGCATCGAGGCCGGTGCCAGCGGTGATGAAGCGCGGCATGCCGATGGTCAGTTCAGGATCGCAGATGACGACCGTCGGCAGGAATTTGGGGTGAAAGATGATCTTCTTTTCCTCGGTCACCGAATTGGTGATCACCGATGCGCGCCCGACTTCCGACCCGGTCCCTGCGGTGGTCGGCACCGCCACGATGGGTGCGATGGCACCCGCATCGGCGCGGGTCCACCAGTCACCGATATCCTCGAAATCCCACAACGGCCGGGTCTGCCCCGCGTGAAACGCCACCAGCTTGCCCAGATCGAGCCCCGAGCCGCCGCCAAAGGCCACGACGCCGTCATGCCCGCCGTCGCGATAGGCTTTCACACCCGCCTCGGCGTTCTTTTCGTTGGGGTTGGGGTCGACGTCGCTGAACATCGCGCGGCCAAGCCCGGCCGCCTCCAGCAGGTCGCGCGTTCTGGTGGTGATCTCCATGTCCGCAAGGCCGCGGTCGGTCACCAACAGCGGTTTCCTGATCCCCGCGACAGCGCAGGCATCCGCGATCTCGGAAATGCGGCCCGCGCCGAACCTTATGGCGGTCGGGTAGGACCAGTTGGCTGTGAGGGGCATGATCTAGGCCTTCTTGAGATGATAGGATTTGGGACGGGTCAGGTTGTGATAGCCGATGACGGACAGCCCGCCGCCGCGCCCGGTATCCTTGCACCCGGTCCAGCACAGCCCCGGGTCCAGATAGTCGGCGCGGTTCATGAAAACGGTGCCCGTCTCGATCCGGTCGGCGATGGCCTCGGCGCGCGCGGCATCCTGCGTCCAGAGCGACGCGGTCAGTCCGAAATCGCTGTCGTTCATCAGGCGGATCGCCTCTGCGTCGTCCTTCACCGGCATGATGCCGACCACCGGCCCGAAGCTTTCCTCGCGCATGACGCGCATGGCGTGGGTGACGCCGGTCAGGATCTGCGGCATCAGGTAGGCGCCGCCATCCTCGGGGAAGTGCGCCGGATCGATATGCGCCCTAGCGCCCGCCGCCACTGCCTCGGCGGTCTGGGCGCGGACCGCATCGGCGAAGCGCACATGCGCCATCGGGCCGAGGGTGGTCTCGGGCTCCAGCGGGTTGCCCAGCTTGTAGCCGTTCACGATGGCCACGGCCTTGTCCACGAAGGCGTCGAACAGCGGCTCTGCAACGTAGATCCGCTCGATCCCGCAACAGCACTGGCCCGCGTTGAACATCGCACCATCGATCAGCGTGTCGACCGCCGCGTCGAGGTTGGCATCGTCCATCACGTAGCCCGGATCCTTGCCGCCAAGCTCCAGCCCGACGCCGGTGAAGGTGCCGGCGGCGGCCCGTTCGATCGCCCTGCCCCCGTCCACCGAGCCGGTGAAGTTCACAAAGCCGAAGGCCCGGTCCGCGATCAGGTCCGATGTGGTCCGGTGGTCCAGAAACACGTTCTGAAAGACATCCTCGGGGATGCGCGCCGCGTGGAACGCCCGCGCCATCCTCTCGCCCACCAGCGGGGTCTGCGACGCATGTTTGAGCAGCACGGCATTGCCCGCGATCAGCGCGGGCGCGACCGTGTTGATCGCCGTCATATAGGGGTAGTTCCACGGCGCGACGACCAGCACGACGCCGTGCGGCACGCGCTTGATCATCCGGCGGAAGGCATCGCTGTCCTCGATCACGAGCGGGGCCAACGCGTCCTCCGCGATCCCGGCCATGTAGCTGGCGCGTTCGTTGAAGCCGCCGAACTCCCCTCCGTAGCGCACCGGGCGGCCCATCTGCCACGCAAGCTCGGGCACGATATCGTCGTTCATCGCCCCGACAGCGGCAACACCCGCCTGCACCAGCGCGATACGGTCCGCCAGGGGGCGCGCGGCCCAGTCCGCCTGGGCGGATCTTGCCCGCGCCACGGCATCGTCCGCCGCACCGCGCGACAGCGTTGGACGCTCTGCGTAGACCGACCCGTCGATGGGCGAGATGCATTTGATGGTCATGGATTACGCCCTTTCAAAGCCGCGCGCGATTTCCCAATCGGTCACGACGCGGTCAAATTCTTCCTGTTCCCATTCTGCCGCGCGGGTGTAATGCGCGACCACATCGTCGCCCAGAGCCGCGCGCAGGAATTGCGAGCCACGCAAGGTCTCGGTCGCGGCGCGCAGGGTCTGCGGGATGTCCGTTGCCTTGGCGTCCTCGTAGACATCGCCTGTCGTGGCGGGTGCCAGGTCCAGCTGGTCCTCGATGCCCTTGATGCCTGCCGCCAGCATCGCCGCCTGGGCGAGGTAGGGGTTCAGATCGGACCCGCCGATGCGGCATTCGACGCGCACGCCCTTGGTGCCTTCGCCACACAGACGAAAGCCCGCCGTGCGGTTGTCGACGGACCAGACCGTCTTGGTCGGCGCGAACGTGCCCTTGGCGAACCGCTTGTAGCTGTTCACGTAGGGCGCCAGGAAATAGGTGTAATCGGGCGCGTATCTGATCAGCCCGGCCATGTAGTGCCGCATCACGTCGGACATGCCATGCGGGGCGGCGGCATTGAAGAACACCGGCGCGTCGTCCTTCCAGAGCGATTGGTGCACATGGCTCGACGACCCGACGCGGTCCTGGTGCCATTTCGGCAGGAACGACGCGGCGCGACCGTGCTGCCAGGCGATCTCCTTGATCGCGTGCTTGGCGATGGTGTGGTAGTCGGCGCAATCCAGCGCCGGAGAATAGCGGATGTTCAGCTCTTCCTGGCCTGCCTCGGCTTCGCCCTTGGAGTTCTCGATGGGCAGACCCGCCGCGAAGAGATGGTTGCGGATCGGCCGCATCACACCTTCCTCCTTGGTGGTCTGGAAGATGTGGTAGTCTTCGTTATAGCCACTGATCGGCTGCAGATCGCGAAAGCCCGATTTGCGGATCTCGTCGAGGCTTTTCTCGAACAGGAAGAACTCCAGCTCCGTCGCCATTTTCGCCTCGAAGCCCAACGCCTCAAGCCGCGCGATCTGCGCTTTCAGCACCGCGCGCGGCGAATGGGCCACCGGTTCGTGGGTGTGGTGATCGAGCACGTCGCAGAGCACCAGCACCGTGCCCTCAAGCCACGGCACCTGCCTTATCGTCGCCAGATCGGGCTTCATGACGTAGTCGCCATAGCCGGACCGCCAGCTGGTCGACGCATAGCCATCCGGCGTGCCCATTTCGAGGTCCGTCGCCAAAAGGTAGTTGCAGCAATGGGTTTCTTCGAACGACGTCTCGACGAAGTTCGCGGCGTGAAACCGCTTGCCCATCAGGCGGCCCTGCATATCGACAAAACAGACGAGGACCGTATCGATGGCCCCGTCGGCGACGCAGGCTTTCAGATCGTCAAATGACAGGAGTCCGGGCATGGCTCATCAACTTTCTTCGTGGGAATTGGGGGTCGCGACTGCCACCCCCAAATGTGGTTTCGCCGCGGCCTAGCCGTAGCGGTAGGGACGCCCCGCCGCGACCATGTCGGCGTTGTACTGCTTGAAGATATCGACGACGCGCCGCTTGGTGTCGCTTTCGGCTGCGATCTCTTCCCAGAACGCCTGGGCTTCGGTTTCCACCTGCGCCCACTCTTCGTCCGGAATGGTGGTCAGTTCCAGCTTCTCGCCATTGACCCGCAGCTTCGCCTCGCCGCCCCAGTACCACCACTGGCGGTAGTAGTGCGACTGGTCGCAACAGACCCGGAACAGCGTCTGCAGGTCTTCGGGAAGTTCGTTCCAACGCTCCATGTTGGCAAAGAACGACCCCGCCCAGGCACCCGAGATGTTGTTGGTCAGGAAGTAGTTGGTCACATCCGCCCAGCCCACCGTGTAGTCTTCGGTGATGCCGGACCACGCGATGCCGTCAAGCTCGCCGGTTTGCATGGCGACCTCGATGTCTTCCCACGGCAGATTCACCGGCACCACGCCAAAGCGGGTCAGGAAGCGGCCCGCGGTCGGGAAGGTGAAGATGCGCTTGCCCTCAAGATCCGCAAGGCTGCGGATCGGGTCCTTGGTGGCGAAGTGGCACGGATCCCATGCCCCCGCCGAGATGTGCTTGACGCCCACGGCCGAGTATTGCTCGTCCCAGATCTCGTTCAGGCCGTACTGGTTGAACAGCACCGGCACATCGAGCGAGTAGCGCGAGCCGAACGGGAAATAGCCGCCGAAGACGGTCACTTCCGTCGGCGACGCCATCGAATCGTCATCCGACTGCACCGCGTCGATGGTGCCGCGCTGCATCGCCTGGAACAGCTCTCCGGTGGGGACAAGCTGGTCGGCGAAGAACAGCTCGATCTGCATGCGGTCGCCCGCGATCTTGTTGAACATGTCGATGGCCGGCACGATGACCTCGGCGGCCAGCGCGGCACCGGCATAGGTCTGCATCCGCCATTTGATCGTGTTCTGCGCCAAAGCCGGCGTTGCCAGAGCGGCGGCGGGAACCACCGCGGCGCCTTGGATGAACTTGCGTCTGGACGTCATCTTCTCTCTCCTTGGTTGGACTTCGACCGTCTGGAGACGGTTCTTGGTTGGTTAGTTGTAGACGTATTGCGGAAGCCAGGTGGCGATGCCGGGGAAGACCATGACCATCGCCAGCGCCAGAACCATGATCAGCACGAACGGGGTGATCGACGAATAGATGTCGCGCAGGGTGATCTCGGGCGGTGCCATGGCCCGCATCAGGAACAGGTTATAGCCAAACGGCGGTGTCATATAGGCAATCTGCGTGGTGATCGTGTAGAGGATACCATACCAGATCAGATCGAAACCCAGCGCGCCGACCAGCGGCACGTAAAGCGGCGCCACGATCACCAGCATCGCGGTGTCGTCCAGGAACGTGCCCATCAGGATGAAACTGAGCTGCATCAGGATCAGGATCATCCAGGGGCTGAGGTTCAGACGCTCGGTGAACACCGACTCGATGGCCTTGACCGCGCCCAGCCCGTCGAACACCGCCCCGAAGGCCAGCGCCGCGAGGATGATCCACATGAACATGCAGGTAATGCCCAGCGTGTTGCGGACCGAGTTCTCGAACACCTCGCGGGTCATGCGCCGCTTCAGCACCGCCGCCACGAACGCGGCAATCGCGCCGATGGCAGAGCTTTCGACAAGCGATGTCCAGCCCCTGACGAAGGGCACCATCATCACCGCGAAGATCACGATGGGCAGCAGGCCCGCCCGCAACAAGCGCAGTTTCTCGGCGCGCGGAATGTCGCGTTCATCCGCCGCAAGGACCGGGCCCAGCACCGGATTCACCCGGCAGCGGACCGCGATATAGATCACGAACAGCCCGGCCATCATCAGCCCCGGCATGACCCCGGCCAGCCACAGTTGCCCGACCGGCTGACGCGCGATCATCGCATAAAGCACCAGCACGACCGAAGGCGGCACCAGGATGCCCAGACTGGACCCGGCCTGGATCACCCCCGTCACCATGCGCTTGTCATAGCCGCGTTTGAGAAGCTCGGGCAGCGCGATGGTCGACCCGATGGCCATGCCTGCCACGCTCAGCCCGTTCATCGCCGAGATCAGCACCATCAGGCCGATTGTCCCGATGGCCAGCCCGCCGCGCAGCCCCCCCATCCAGACGTGGAACATCCTGTAGAGGTCGTCCGCGATCTTGCTTTCCGACAGCACGTATCCCATGAAAATGAACATCGGCAGGGTCAGCAGCGGATACCATTTCATCAGCTTCATCGCGGCAGAGAACCCGATATCGAAGCCGCCCTTGTCGCCCCAAAGGGCCAGAGCCGCGACAACCGCAATGAACCCGATGGCCCCGAAGACGCGCTGACCGGTCAGCAGCATCAGCATCATCGAAGAGAACATCAACGTGGCGATCAGCTCATATGACATCAGATGGGCTCACCGTTGATCCGCAGGACATCTTTGAAAAACTCTGAAATGCATTGCAGAAGCATCAGGACCATGCCGAGTATCATGGTGGCCTTGACGGGCCAGAGATAGGGGCGCCACGCGGTCGGCGATCGCTCCAACCGGCCGATCTCTTCGCTGCCGGTGATCAGCCCGCCAAGGAACGAGAACGGCTCCGTGCCCCAGTAGCCCAGCGAATAGGCGGTCGAACTGACGGCCCCGTACAGCAGCACACCGAGATAGAAGATCAAAAACAGCACGGTTACCAGATCGAACCAGGCCTTCCTGCGATCCGACCATTCCCCGTAAAGCAGGTCCATCCGCACGTTCGATCCCAGCTGGATCGAATAGGGCCCGCCAAGGATGTAATAGGCCACCATGACGAACTGCGCCATTTCCAGCGTCCACAGAGACGGCAGGAAGAACGTCTTGCTGACCGAAGACCAGAGCAAGATCCCCATCAGCGCAAAGATGCCATACATGACGATGCGCCCGACGCGGTAATTCACGGCATCGACGACGCGAATGAACTGCCGCATCGCCCCTAGCATTGTGCGTCAGTCGACAACTGCGCCACGGCCATGGCGTCCGAAACCCACGCGGCCAGACACTCTGCCATGGCGTCCTGTTGTTGCGCCGTCGCGATCAGATCGTTCCGGATCTCGATCATCACGTTCAGATGACCCGCCCGGATCGCGTGTTCCTGCAATGTGTGCGTCACGCCATCTTCCGGGCCGTAGGGCCGATTGCGGGCGACTTGCATCGAGGTGTGGGACCGCGCGCATTGCATCATCGCATCGGCAAGGCGGGTGTCGACGTCATGCAGGATGCCGATCTCGACCGCCCTCGGCTGGCCGTGAAAGACCGGCGTGAAACTGTGGATTGTCACCAGGATCGCGTCCGGTGTCGATGCCAGCGTCGCGGCAAGGCCCTTGCGAAACGGTTCGTAATAGGCGGCGGTCCGGGCGGCGCGCTGCGCTTCGGTCAGCCCGACATTTTCGGGTATGTCGATGGCCTCGCTGCGCGCGGGCATGGCATCCGGCGCGGCGGGCGGGCGATTGCAGTCATAGACCAGCCGCGACACGGTTGCCGCCACTAGCGTCGCATCCAGTCGGCTTGCCAGACCCTCGGCCACCGCCAGCGCCCCGGGATCCCACGCGATATGGCTGTGCCGCGCCACCCGGTCCAGCCCGAGATCGCGGAACTCCGGCGGGATATGTCGGCTTGCGTGTTCGCACACGACAACCACGCTGGATCGCGCCTCGGGATTGAGGATCCTGATCGGATCATCTGGTGTGACTGGCGGCATGCTGCTTTTCCAAGCTCCCTGGTCACAGCGTGCTTGCTTGGCCCGACCGCTGTCAATAGATCCGTGAAAATAATTTCACAACAACGCGCTCCTTGGTATAAAACGAACAAAACGGAGATGCGGATGACCGAAACGCAGACCATTTCTGACCGCATCCAGCAAAAGCTCGACACGCTGACCCGCGCCGAGCGGCAACTCGCCCTGTCGATCCTCGAAAACTATCCCGCCTCCGGGCTCGGCCCGCTGGCCGCCCTTGCCAAGGACGCCAACGTGTCGGTCCCCACCGTCGCGCGCATGGTGCAAAAGCTTGGCTACAAGGGCTATCCCGACTTTCAGGCCGAACTGCGCGAAGAGTTGCGCGCCAAGGTCAAGAACCCGATCGCCAAGCATGACACCTGGGCCGGGGCCGCACCGTCCGCGCACATCCTGAACAAGTTCACCGAGGCGGTCATCGACAACATTCGCCTGACCCTCGGGCAGATCGATCCCGACGAATTCGACGAGGCCTGCCGGCTGGTGGCCGATCAATCCCGCCACCTGTTCATTGTCGGAGGGCGCGTCACCCATACCCTGGCGGAATATTTCTATCTGCACATGCAGGTGATCCGGCCGGGACTGACGCATATCCAATCCACGTCGAATACCTGGCCGCATTTTCTGCTGAACGCGCAAAAGGGGGACGTCTTTGTCATTTTCGATGTGCGCCGGTATGAGAACAACACCCTGAAACTGGCTGAAATGGCGCATGCCCGAGGCGCCCGGATCGTGCTGTTCACCGATCAATGGCGGTCTCCGGTGCATCATCTGGCCGATATCAGCCTGAGTTGCCGGATCATCGTCCCCTCCGCCTGGGACTCGAGTGCGACGACGATGCTTTTGGTGGAAACGATGATTTCATCCGTCCAGAATCTGAACTGGACCGAAACCAAGGACCGGATCGAGACGCTGGAAGACATGTTCGACCAGACAAAGCTGTTCCGGAAATTCACCTGAACGCGGCGAACCGCCGTCAGAGCCGCACCCCGCGCGCGGACCGAACCGGGACCGGCCGTTTCTGGGGGGGCGGCGTCGCGGCGTCGGTAACATCCTGTCGCAGGGGCAGGAATTCCCGTGCAAGTTTTGATCAAAATCAAGAACCGCACCCGAATCCACCGCATATCTGCGGGAACATCAACGAAGGAGTTAGGGATGTCGAATTGGGGAAAGAAGGCGTTCAGGATTGCGGTTCTCACCACCGCCACGATCGCGGTCAGCGGTGCGATGTGCAGCACCGAAACGAAGGAAGTGACCGAGGGCGCGTTCTGGGAAATGGTCCAGGTCGGGGCCGGTGAGGCGCTGGGCCCGGCGGGCGATCTTGCCGGTGCAGTGATCAACTCGCCGCAGATCGCGTCCGGCGCGATGATCGCCAAGGTCCGCCAAGAGCGCGACAAATGGGAAAATGTCGCATTCACCAGCGATGGCGCGGAAATGCGCGAAGCCGAGAAAAAAGCGGACTACTACAATGCCACGCTGCGCTGCCTGACCAATCCCAAGGATTGCGACGCGATCCGTCAGATCCAGGCGGAACGGCGTGCCGAGGAAGCCCGGAAGCGCCAGACGGACGGCGGCGGTGACGGCGGTGGCGGCGGTGGCGGTCACAGCGACTGAACTGCCGTCGCGGCACAGTCTGGAAAGGGGATGGCATGGACCGGCGTTCGCTTCTGATCGGGCTTTCGGCCCTCGCCACAACATCCCTGACCGGATGCGACACGGGGTCTGGCCATGTCCAGGCCCCGGATGTCACGCGTGGTGCGCACACCTGGTCCGCGATATATGTTCCGGGATACGCCTTGCAGGGCGTCGTGCCCGAAAACGAACCTGCCGACAGTCGCCGGCGCCGCCAACGGGCCGAACAGGGCACCCTGCTTACCCGGATCGCGCCCGACGGCACGGTGCGGCAGGCGGCGTTTCCGGTGATCGGGCACGATGTGGCCATCTCGCCTGACGGTCGGGTCGGGTTTTTCGGACGCATGGGCTACAAGAGCCGGGGCAGCACCGCGCACCACGTCATCTTCGATCCCGAAACGCTCGAGATGATCGGCACGGGCCGACCGCCCGGGTCGGAATGGCGCGGCGGCGGACACGGGGTCTTTCTGCCCGAGGGTCCCCTGCTGACGACGGAACGCGCGCCGATGGCGGCCTATTCCGGCCGACCCGAGGCCCATCACGGGCGCCTCTCGCTGCGCGACCCCATGACCCTGCGCGAAATCGCCAGCATCTCGAGCCACGGCATCGACCCGCATGAGGTGCGCCTCTTGCCCGACGGGCGGCATGTCGCCGTGGCCAATTACGGGTCCGTCGCGGCAGAGGGCGACACCCGACTTTCGGCGCCGCGCCGGGTGGTGGCGCCATCGGTGACGGTGATCGACATCGCCAGCGGCGCGCTGGTCGATGCCTACCGCACCGACGATCCCGACATGGAACTGCGCCACATCGCGCTTGGGGCCGAGGGGCGCATCCTGGGCATTCGCGCCCGGCTGGCACCCGAGGGCGCGGACCGGGCGCTGCAACGCGACCTGGGCGATGGCCCGAAGGATATCACCGCCGAGGGCGCAACCGCGTTCCTGCCCGCGGCTCCGCTTCTGTTCCATGCCGGAGCGCAGGACGGGCAGCCGCTGGCGCAAGGCCGTCCGGAGGCCGAGTTGCGCCACGGCCTGTCGGTGGAATACGACCCCCGGCACGACGAATTCATCGCCAGCTTTCCGTCGTCGCACCGGCTGATGGTGTTCGACGGGCGGACCGGGCGACTGCGGCACAGCATCGATACCCGGGCACACGGGCTGCGCTATCCCTGCGGCATCGCGCTGCTGCCCGGGCAGGATCTTTATGCGGTGGCGGGATTCTGGGAAAACCTGCTGATGTTCCGGCGCGGTACGCATCGGCCCGAACGCGCGCTGTCGCATCGGCCGCTTCTCTACGGCCACAGCCACATGACCGCCTGGTAGCCAGCCCGCGCCGCGCGGTTCCTGAGGGACCGCCCCGGACAGGCCCCCGATCCGCGGCCCCGTCCTTCGCGTCATTGCGGCGCGGCACGCCCGGTCCGGGATGTGGCACTTCGGGCGTTGTCTCGTCGCACTGCCGCTGGCCCGACGGCGCTGTCGGGCGCGGGCGCGAACCTCGGTCTAGGCGACGCGCTTGTCAGCCGCGGCGCTCTGCGGGGTCGCCGCGCGCAGCCGCTCGGCCTCATACCGCTCCATCGCGGCGTCGCGGTCCCATTTCCCGATCTCCTTCGCGCCGCGATGCGCCGTCTGTTCGCGAACCTCCGCCAGCTGCCGCCGCACAGCACCGACCCTGAGGCATTCCCGGGCGGGGGGGCCGTTCAGCGCCGCATCGGGCGTGGTGGCAGGCCCGAAAACGGCGATCGCAGCCCGGCGCGCCGCCGCCGTCAAGCCAGCAAGCGCTGTCGGCCCCAGCAGCAGGGACTCCGAAAGGCAGCCATTGGCGGTGACGATCTCGTGCCGGTCGCAGGCGAAGTGAACCCAGGTAATTTCGGTCTTGCCCTTCATGTGCCGGATGCCCCGCAGGCTCGTGAGGGACTTCGCCGGGGCAAACGCCTCGGTCGCGAACCAACCCTGCAATTGCCGGTGTCCCCCCACCAGAATCCGGTGTTGAGGCGAAACGATCAGCGCGTGTTTCGGAAGCCCGGGCCCGAGCGCATCGGCCTTGATCTGCACCGGCTTTGTGTCGACCTCCGCGTCCTTCAGCGGATAGTCGGCGCTCCGGGTCCAGCGGATCGGTTGCGCACCATTATCCAGCGTTATCACCAGATCGCCGGGTTTCAGCGTTTCCACGGCGCGTGGGCCGTCTGGCGTGTCGATCAGGGTGCCGGGGGCATAGCACACAACCAAGTCTGAAAACTCAGTATAGTTGACCGTTCCATCGCCACTGAAATTGGAGATCGAATAGTTTACGCCAGCTATCATGGGCGTATCCGAGACCAAGGCGTAGTTCAGAGTATTCAACGATGAGAAGTCGTCGTTTGCGGTAGAGCTTTCGAATACCACATAAACGGTGAAAGTGGGATCGCCATTGTCAGGTGTCACTTCAAACTTGTGCCGCGAGGCTACAACCGCATTGTCGGTAAAAATCGTTGATTGAGGCGCGACAACCTGATTGGTGTCATTTGGATTATAGTCGTCGAATACTGCGTCATCGTCGATGACCCGGAACTCTTCCTCAGCGCCAGACGAAAATGAAAAGGAGTGAGTTCCGGCCGGATCACTCCAAATGTCTTCCAGCGTTGCCGTAAGCGTCGTGCTTGTCGTCAGAACAGCGAATGCCATGGTTCGACCTTTGTCAGCCATATCATTCGCGCCATGATCAAGGCTTCGTGCTGAGATCAAGTTACTGTACTCGCAAGAGAAGATAAAAATGCTAACATTTCTAACAACTGAGGTGTGTGGAAGTGTCACTTGCTCAGGCGCTTATGGCGCGACGACACTGGGCTTGGGCCTCCAGGCTTGCCGATCGACGCCATTCAGTTTGGCGTTTTCGATCAACATGTAGGCGATGGCAGCGCTTTGGGAACAATCATCCAGACGGTTTTGGCCGTCAGATGACCGAAAGGTCGGACGCCCGGGCCATCGTCGCTGACCTGCTGGCAGGACGGCTATGGCGCACCGGTGCCCGTTTGCGTCAGCGCCGCGACCCGAAGGATGGCCAGGTATCGGTCAACCGGTAGCCTTCGGGCCAGGGGTCGTCCGGGTCGAGCATGTGTTGATGCGTGCCCGTCACCCAGGCCCGGCCGGTAATCTCGGGAACAATGGCGGGTTTGTCGCCCACACTGGTCGTGGCGACGAGTCTGCCTACAAATTCCGATCCGATGATCGACCGGGCAGTCAACGTATCCCCGATGTTCATCTGCCCGGACGCGTGCAAAAGCGCCATGCGCGCGGATACCGCCGTCCCGGTCGGCGATCGGTCCACCTTCCCCGGCTGAATCGCCACTGCCGAACGCGCGGCAAGGTGATTGCCTTCTCGGGTCAGAGGCCCCGCAAACAGGCAGAACGAGAAGTGATCCCATTCGGCGTTCTCCGGGTGGCGAAAGCGCAGTTGTTGGTTTGCCGCGTTGGTGATCCGCACGCCCAGTTCGGCCAGCCTGCCTGCTTCGGACGCGACAAGGTCGAAGCCCAGGGCCGTGGCATCCACCACGACGAAGCTGTCGCCGCCATAGGCGGTATCGACGGCAAGCGCACCGATGCCGGGAACGTTCAACGTAACGCCCATCGCGTCGGCGAAGGACGGCAGGTTCTGCACGGTAATCCTCTGGGCCTTGCCGTCGCGGCAGTCGGCGCGCACACGGACAAGCCCGCCGGGGGCCTCGAGGACCATCTCTGTCACCGGCTCGACCATGGGAATGATGCCGGTATCCAGCAGCACGGTCGAGACGCAGATCGCGTTGGAGCCCGACATCGGCGGCGTGTCTTCCGGCTCCATGATGATCCACCCCATCTGGGCGTCGGGATGCCTGGGCGGCACCAACAGGTTGACGTGACGAAAGACGCCGCCCCTGGGTTCGTTCAGGACAAGATTGCGCAGGGTCTGATCCTTGGCGATCCAGTTGCGCTGATCCCAGAGGGTCTTGCCCGGGGGCGGTGCCACACCTCCGACAATGACATCGCCGACTTCACCCTCGGCATGGCAGGACACGACATGGATTGTCTTGGTACTTCGCATGCGCGGACCCGTTTGAAAGCCGATGTTCGGGTCGAGCATGGCCAGTTTACGCTTTGAAAACAACATCCGTGCTGCGGATGGCCTTGGTCCCTTCCCGCCCCGGGCATGCCATGAACCTGCGGGTCCGTGCGCCCTGTCCCGCCCCGGGACCGCCCTTTACCGACGCGTCGCGCGGCGCTGTGTTCGGGGCCCGGACCCGGACCGGAAAGCGCCGGTCTTTCCGGCCCCGTGCCCGGCTTGCGATAGCGGTGCCCGGACGCATCGGGTCGCCGTCGGCTGTCATGCATGAACTGCAAACCACCTATGCGCTAATGTTGGTACTCAGTTCACGAGCACAGGCATATGTGGGCTCTATCGCAATCGCTACTTCTGAGGAGCAGCACAATGTCTAAAAATGCAAAAGACGTGTTCGGTATCGCTTCGTTGGTCGTGGCTGCCGCTCTGTTTATCGGGCTGCATTCGTGGATGTATGTCCACTAAGGCACACCGATGCCCGCTGTTTGACGACCTTGCACCACGTATGCAGGTCTGATCGGGGCAGACCGACATTCGGACCGAGAAAGGGCGCCCAAATCATTGAGCGCCCTTTTCTGTCGTATCAGTCGTGTCTCCGCCAGCTGACTTATTTGCCCAGCAGAAGGTCCGGCAGCCAGAGCGCCAGTTCGGGCACGAAGGTTGTCAGCATCAGCGTCGGCAGCCAGGCGAACAGGATGAAGATCAGCGTCGGCCACAGCATGCGCGACACCGGGACATCACAGACCTGAGCGCCAAGATAGAGCAACGGCGCGGTCGGCGGCGTGATATTGGCCATGCCCAGATTGACACCGATCACGGCCGCGAAGTGGATCGGGTCCATCCCGGTGCTCTGCGCGATGGGCAACAGGATCGGGGTCGCCAGAAGCAGGCCCGAAATATCGTCCATCAGCATTCCGATCAGGATCATCACGATGTTGATCATCAGCAGGATCACGATCGGGTTCTCGGAAACGGAATAGACCATCTGCTTGGCCAGATCGGGCGCACCCTGCGCGATCAGGTTGTCCGACACGATCAGGACCATGAAGATCATCACCATCACGACACCGATGGTCACGCCGGATGTCTGGATGGTCTGCGCCAGCGTTTTCCAGGTCAGCCCGCGGTAGAAGTAGATCGCGATCGGGATCGCGTAGACGACCGCAATGCCCGCAGCCTCTGTCGGGGTCATGATGCCCCCGTAGATGCCGCCCAGAATGATGATCGGCATCATCAACGCGGGCCCGGCCAGACGCGCCTGGCGCCCGAAGGCGGGCAGGAAGGGTGTCGGGCGTTCGGACAGGCCGATATCGTTGTACTTGCGCAGCATGAACTGATTGGTGACGATCAGCAGGGTGATCAGGATGATCGCCGGAATGACCGTGGACAGGAAGCATTTCAGAACATGCTGTTGCGCCACCCAACCATACAGGATGTGCGACGAACTGGGCGGGATCAGCAGGCCGAGCGGGCTTGCCGACACGATCAGCGCCGCCGATTGCCCACGCGGATAATTGGCCCGCTTGAGGTGCGGCATCATGATCCCGCCGATGCAGGTCAGGGTCGCGTTGGCACTGCCCGAGATCGATCCGAAGATGCCGCAGGCCAGCACACCGGCGGCGCTGAGGCCGCCCTTGATATGGCCGATGAACATCTCGGCCAGCGCCACAAGCGGAGCGGCGATCCGGCCCTTCTCCATGATGCCACCGGCGATCATGAACAGCGGGATGGCCAGAAGAACGAGCGACCGGATACCGGTCGACCCCGTCGGCAGATACCCCGAGATTGACTGATCGCCCACCACCGCGATGAAGATCAGGACCGCCCCGAAGGCCACGTAGACGCTGACGCCCAGCAGCAGCATCGCGCATACAATGATGAGACTTCCGGAAATAATCACTGTGTGGCTCCCTTCGTGCTGTCGGACTTCAACGGCAGGCCGAGCCCCTTGCGGATGTGAACGTAAAGATATGCGGCGGTGAACATCGCCATGAAGCCGAAGGCGGCCATGATCGCGATCCGCCATGACACGAACGGGATGCGCAGCACCGGGGTCGCGCGCAACCGCGGGAACGAGAAGTCATCGAGCAACGAGACGTAGCACGCGTAAAACAGAAACAGGATCACCAGCAGTTCGATCAGCAACACGATGAAGCCGCGCCACCAGATCAACCTGGGATCCTTGATGACGATGCCAAGGATGTCTGCGTTGATATGCAGGTTGCGGGCAGAAGCCAGGACGGCACCGGCAAAAAAGCCCACGATGCTGATGGCCAGAAGCCATTCCTCGTAGGCGAAAAGGTCCCCGCCAAAGCCGTATCTGATCACCACCACAGCGCCGAAGGTGAACGCCATGATGAAGCCGGATGCCATCACGATGATCCGCATGACAAACGCCACCCCCTTCATCGGATAGCCGATGATCTTCGGCAGTTCGTCGGTAATCTTCTGCGGGCGGATCGTGTCTTCCTCGCCGATGAAATGCGGCATCCCGTCTTCTGTCTTCGACATGTCACCCCCTATTTTTTTCTTGCTTCACTGGGTCGAAAAAGGGCCGGCAAATTTGCCGGCCCTCAGAGTTGACGTGCGATCAGTTCTTGTCGGCCAACATGCGGTCGACGATCTCCTGGCCGACGCTGTCGACCATCATCGGCCAGATCTCTTCGCGGATCTTGGCGGCCACCGCGGCCTGCTCCTCGTCGCTGTACTTCAGGATGGTGTACCCGCTGTCGATCAGCTTCTGTTCGAAGGCGGCATCGTTTTCACGGTTATACGCGAAGAAATCGTCGGACGCCTTGGTCAACGCGGTCTCCAGAGCGGCGCGCTGTTCGTCGTTCAGCTTGTCCAGCGTGCGCTGCGATCCGTAGTAGGTGGTCAACTCCGAGATCGCGTTGACCTCGACGAAGTGGGTGCCGACATCGGACTGGGCGAAGATCGAATAGGTCGCCGTCTTGGTGCAGCAGATCGCGCCGTCGACAATGCCCGACTGGATCGCCGGGAAGATGTCGCCCCAGGCCATGGTCGTGGCCTTGTACCCCAGGGTCTCGACCATCGATTTCACGATGCTCGACGACCAGACGCGGATGTTCATGCCCTTGTCATCGAAGGTGTTCCAGTTCGTCGGCTCCTTGGTGGCGACGATACCGACAAATCCTTCGGGGTTCTGCGCGAAGACGTGGACGCCGTATTCGTCGGTAATCTCCTGCAGGACCTTGTTATACTCGGAATCCATGCTGCGCATGATGCTGTCCATCTCGTCCCAGCCGCTGACGAGGAACGGCATGGACAGGAATTCGAGGCGCGGGTCGGTGTCGGCGTAGATGAAGGCCGAGGCCAGATCGATATTGCCCCGGGCCACGTCTTCGAAAAGGGCTTCGCCAGAGCCAAGCTGGTTGGCCGGGAACACGTTGATGGTAAGACCCACGTCCGCAGC
The DNA here is from genome assembly GCF_054482575.1 of Roseivivax sp. CAU 1753. Lineage (NCBI taxonomy): Bacteria > Pseudomonadati > Pseudomonadota > Alphaproteobacteria > Rhodobacterales > Roseobacteraceae > Roseivivax > Roseivivax sp. CAU 1753. Next base: position 972,087 of record NZ_JBTLRF010000001.1, read on the forward strand.
GGCCACGTCCGCCGCGACCTGCTCCATCATCTTCGTGCCTTGGTGGTCGATTGGAAACACGCCTGCAAAGCGAAGTGTCGTGTCTTGTGCCATCGCGGCGGTCGACATCAGCGCGCTCAGTGCGCCGACGGTCAATACCTTGGACATCGTCGTGAAACTCATCGAGTACTCTCCCTGATTTTTGTTATCGTATTCGGGCGCAGAATCGCCGGCCAACACGGTGTCGGCCTTTGCGTCCCAGCAGCCTAGGCAAATAAGGCCCGGCTCGCAATTTCTTTTATAACCCCCTGATGTTGTGCCGATATCTTTCGTGAATTCCGCCTTTTTTCCGGGCAATCGGCGCCGTCGGACGCGGTGCCCAGGCATTCGGTTTGCTAGCTTGCGGCACCTGCCCCCGTGGCCAGACCGCCCAGGAAGGCGCGCAGGTTGTCGCCCAGCGCGTCACACAGGTACCCGCCCTCCTGCACGATCACCATCGGCAGATCGAGCGCCGCCAGCAATCCCGCCATCGTGGCAAATCCCGGGGTCGAGACCGCCAGTCCGCCGAACGGGTCCCCCGCGTAGGCATCGAGACCGAGCGCAATCACCACGGCCCCCGGCGCGAAGGCCCTGACATCGTCCAGCCCCCTGGCAAGACCGCGCATGAAGCCGTCATCGCCGGTGCCGCGCGGCAGCGGGATGTTCAGGTTGTAGCCCTGCCCCGCGCCCTCGCCGGTCTCGTGGGCGTGACCCCAGAAGAACGGGTAGAAGCGCGCCGGGTCGGCATGGATCGACAGGGTGAAGACGTCGCTGCGGTTGTAGAAGATGCCTTGCGTGCCGTTGCCGTGATGCAAGTCGACATCGATGATCGCCACCCGGTCGTGGGATTTTCGCAAAACCTGCGCGGCAATGGCCGAGTTGTTGAGATAGCAGAACCCCCCGGCCAGATCGGTGAAACAGTGATGTCCCGGCGGGCGACAGAGCGCATAGGCCATGGTCTCGCCGGCCAGCACGGCCTTGGCGGCGGACACCGCGCAATTGGCGGACCAGCGCGCGGCCTCCCAGGTGTGTTCGCCGATGGGACAGGACATATCGGTGATGTGGAACCCGGCCTGGCCCACGGCCGACAGCGGATAGCTGGCGGTGCGACGGTCGGGATGGACGTTGGGAAAGATCTCGGGCGCGGCATCGGGGATGCGCTGCCAGCGGTCATAGACCGTAGACAGGAACGTCACGTAGACCGGGCTGTGCACCGCAGCGATGGGCCCGAGGCCGTGATCCTCGGGCGCGTGCAGATCGTGCCCGCCCGCGGCAACCCCCGCCAGCAACCGCTCCATCCGTTCGGGCTTTTCCGGGTTCGGCTGCATCACGCCGTTCACCAGAAAACCCGACGGATAGTGCCGGCCTTGCCGCTGTGGATCCGCAAAAACCTTCATCGTCTAGAACCTCACCTTGTCTGCGCCCTTGAGCCCGAGCATCGCGCGCGCCTCGTCCGGCGTGGCGATGTCGAACCCGAGCTCTTCCAGCACGTTGCGCATCTTCGTGACCTGCTGGGCATTGCTGACGGCCAGTTCCCCACGGCCGATCATCAGGCTGTCCTCAAGCCCGACACGCACATTGCCGCCCAGGATCACGCTCATGGTGCCGATGGTCATCTGCTGCCGACCCGCCGCGAGAACGGAAAACCGATAGCTGTCGCCCAGCAGGCGGTCCGCTGTCTGCTTCATCATCACCAGGCTTTCGGGGCTGGCGTCGATGCCGCCCAGCACCCCAAGAACGAATTGAAGGAACACCGGTGCCGCGATGCGGTTCTGCCTGAGGTAATAGGCCACGGTCTGGATATGCCCCACGTCGTAGCATTCGAACTCGAACCGCGCGCCACCGCCCTCGCCCAGCATCCGAAAGACCGTTTCGATGTCGTGAAAGGTATTCTTGAAGACGACGTCGCGGGTGTTTTCGAGGAACGGCTCCTCCCAGTCATGGGTCCATTCGGAATAGCGGTCCTTCATCGGGAACAGGCCGAAGTTGATCGACCCCATGTTCAGCGAACACATCTCTGGTGCGAGTTCGGCAGGGGCGGAGAGGCGCTGCTCGACCGTCATCTGCGAACTGCCCCCGGTGGTCAGGTTGATGATCGCGTCCGTGGCCGCCTTGATGCGCGGCAGGAACTGGCGATACACCGCGATGTCCGAACTGGGCCGCCCGGTGTCGGGATCGCGCGCATGCAGGTGCAGGATCGACGCCCCCGCCTCGGCGGCCTCGATCGCGGAAGTGGCGATCTGATCCGGGGTGATGGGCAGATACGGGCTCATGCTGGGGGTGTGGATCGAGCCGGTGATGGCACAGGTCAGGATGATCTTGCGCGGCATGTCAGATGTCCAATCCGGTCTCGTTGGCGAATTGCCCAAGGCTGTCATCGAGAAGGCCCAGGATGTCCCCGATCTGGGCTTCGGTCACGATCATCGGCGGACAGATCAGGAAATGATCCCCCTCCACCCCGCCACGGGTGCGCCGCGAATAGGTGATCAGCTTGCGGTCATAGCAGATATCGACGAACCGCTCATAGGCGTTCAGGGTCTTGGGCAGCGGCGCCATGGAGTCCCGGTCGGCGACCATTTCGAACGCGCACAGCAACCCCTTGCCGCGCACGTCGCCGATAAAGCCGTAGCGGTCCATCAGGTCCCTGAGCCCCTGCATCAGCACATCGCCCATCGCCGCGGCGTTCGCCATCAGATCACAGCGGTCGATCTCCCGCAGCACCGCAAGACCGGCGGCGCAGGCCAGCGGATTGCCCGCATAGGTGTGGCCATGGGCAAAGCCCCCGGCATCGAGCACCGTGTCGACCATGCCCGCATCCGCGATCATCGCGCCAAGCGGCACGTATCCCGCGCCGAAGCCCTTGGACAGCGCCACCAGATCGGGGCGGATGTTCCAATGCTCGGAGGCCAGGAACCTGCCGGTGCGCCCGACGCCTGACATGACCTCGTCCATGATCAGCAAGACGCCGAACTCGTCGCAGATCTCGCGCACGCGGGCATAATAGCTGTCCGGCGCAACCAGTGCCCCGGTCGAGGCCCCGCCCACAGGCTCCATCGCGAAGGCCAGCACGCTGTCGGGTCCCTGGGCGATGATCTCGTCACGCAACATCTCTGCGTATCTGATCCCCCGGTCGTGGTCGGACAGGTTGTCGCGATCCAGATAGCAGGTCGGGGCCGGGATCTTGGGCATGTCCACGAGAAGCGGCCTGAAGGCGTTGGTCAGTGGCCCGTAGCCGGTGATCGCCAGCGCCCCCAGGGTCGACCCGTGATACGAGGGAAAGCGCGAAATCACCTTCCAGCGGCTGTCCTGCCCTGCCGCAACCGCCCACTGGCGGGCAAACTTCACGCAGGACTCCACCGCTTCGGAACCGCCCGAGACAAAGAACACCTTGCTCAGGCCTTCGGGCATCCGGTCCGCGATTGCGGTTGCCAGATCCTCGGCGGCGGCGTTCTCGAAATGCAACCGATAGGCAAAGGTCGCGCTGTCCATCTGCGCTTTCATGGCGGCCAGGACATTCGGGTTGGAGTGGCCGATATTGCTGACCATCGCGCCGGAGGAGCCGTCGATATAGCGCGCGCCGTTCCTGGCCCAGATATAGATGCCCTCGGCCCGGTCGACCTCGGGGCGGCGCTTGCGGCTTTGATAGAACAGATTGGATGTCTTCATGTCGCGGTCACCTTGCCGTCTTGCCGAGCGATGCAGACCCGATGGTGCATGCGGCAAGCTTGTCCCCGCGGCGTCGAATTCACAAGCCGTCACGGCCCTTCGTCTGCGGAAAACATGCTGGCCAATCGACAGCATCTGATGCAGCATCGAAATTTCCGGGGAACCGGGCCTGCCATTCCGGCACGGGAAAAAGGCCTGAAATTCGTCTCCCGGCCTGCTTGGCGCAAGCGTGAGCCTGCATTGTCATCTGAACGACTTCACAGCCCCGAAAGGAGCGAACCCGTCACATGACGTCGCACGAATCCCTGACGCTGCTGGCCTGCCAGATCGCAATACCGCCGACGGCGACAGCCGACGCACGCGACCGCCATCTGGAAACGTCAGCCGCGAAACTTCGGGCGTGCCTGTCCGGCCAGCGCGCCGATGTGGTGGTCCTGCCCGAGCTTTCCAGCATCGACTATTCCCGCGACGCCTTCGACCGCCTCGACGCGATCGCGGAACCGCTGGACGGGCCGTCGTTTCACACCTGGGCGGCGGTTGCGGTCGAGTTTGGCATCCATGTTTGTTACGGCTTTGCCCGGCGCGACGCGACCGGCACCTATATCTCGATGGCGGTGGTCACGCCCGAAGGCAGCCTGGCCGGGCATTACGACAAGCTGCACCTGTGCCAATACGGCGCCTCGATGGAAAAGGAATACTTTTCGACCGGCGGCCATATCTTCACATTCAGGGTCAATGGCTTCACCCTGTCGCCGATCATTTGCTACGACATCCGCTTTCCCGAGCTGTCGCGCATGCTCGTGCTGAAACACGGCGTCGATATCATCCTGCATTCCGGGGCCTATTTCAGGGATCCGTCCTTTCCCACGTGGCATGCCTTCGCGACGACACGTGCGCTTGAAAATCAGGTGTATTTCCTGTCGCTCAACCGCGCCGGACAGGATTACGGAAACTCGCTGTTCTGTTATCCATGGATGGACGAAACCTGCGGACCCCGGCATTTCGCGGAACGCGACGAGGACTTTCGCCATCTCACGATCGACCGGCAGCGGCTACGCGATGCGCGCTCTGAATACACTTTCCTCAAGGACAGACTGGACAGTTATGACCTGCCCTGCCTGGCCCATCCGCGCGCACACTGAATGCGCTGACACATCGACACCGCAAGACATGAAAATACGGCAAAACAAGAAAGTTGGGAGACAGGAACGATGAACAAGGCCTCTGCTGCGCTCAAGGACGTCGAAAATCCCTGCCGCGCCCGCGTGCGCGCGCATTACACCGCAGAAGAGGGCGCGCTTCTGAAATCCCTGGCGAACGGCATCACCCTGTCCAAGGCGGATCGCGACAAGGCCGCCGCCGCCGGTGCACAATATGTCAAACGGGTCAGAAACGAGACCAAGCCATCGATGATGGAGGCGTTTCTGGCCGAATACGGCCTGTCGACGTCAGAGGGTGTCGGCCTGATGTGCCTGGCCGAGGCCTTGCTGCGGGTGCCGGATGCGGAAACCATCGACGATCTGATCGAAGACAAGGTCGCCCCGTCCAACTGGGGCGCGCATCTGGGCCATTCATCTTCCTCGCTGGTGAACGCGTCGACCTGGGCCTTGATGCTGACCGGCAAGGTGCTGGACGATGAACCCAAGGGCCCCGCGCGGGCCTTGCGCGGGCTCGTGAAACGTCTGGGGGAACCAGTCGTGCGCAACGCCGTCGGCCAGTCGATGAAAGTGCTGGGCCGCCAGTTCGTGCTGGGTCAGACCATCGAGGAAGGCATGAAGAACGCCCGAGAGCTGGAAAAGAAGGGCTACACCTATTCCTACGATATGCTTGGCGAAGCGGCGCGCACCGACGACGATGCCATCCGCTATCACGCCGCCTATGCCAAGGCGATTGACGCCATTGCCAAACAGGCCAAGGGCGATGTGCGGTCGAGCCCGGGCATTTCGGTCAAGCTGTCGGCGCTGCATCCCCGCTACGAATACACCCACAAGGACACCGTGATGGCGGAACTGGTGCCGCGCGCGCTCGATCTTGTGAAACAGGCGGCGAAAGCTGGCATAGGCTTCAACATCGACGCCGAGGAACAGGACCGGCTGGACCTGTCGCTCGACGTGATCGAAGCGATGATGTCGGACCCCGAACTGGACGGCTGGGACGGTTTCGGCGTGGTCGTGCAGGCCTATGGCCGCCGCGCCGGACCGGTGATCGAGACGCTCTATGACATGGCCGAACGCTATGACCGCAAGATCATGATCCGGCTGGTCAAGGGCGCCTACTGGGACACCGAGATCAAGCTCGCGCAGGAACTGGGGGTCGAGCGTTTCCCGGTCTTCACCCGCAAGAACAACACCGATGTCAGCTACATGGCCTGTGCGCAGATGCTGCTGGACCGGCGCGACCGGATCTATCCGCAATTCGCCACGCACAACGCGCATACCTGTGCCGCGGTCGTGCAGATGGCGGGCAACGACAAGGACAGTTTCGAATTTCAGCGCCTGCATGGCATGGGGGAATCCCTGCACCAGATCGTCAAGGACTCCGAAGGCACGCGCTGCCGCATCTACGCGCCGGTGGGCGCGCACCAGGACCTCTTGGCCTATCTTGTGCGCCGTCTGCTTGAGAACGGGGCGAACTCGTCCTTCGTGAACCAGATCGTCGATCCCGACATTCCCGCCGAGGCGATCTCGGCCGATCCGGTGACCGAGATGGAAAAGCTGGGGGATCGGATCGCGAACCCCTCGATCCTGCAACCGGCTGACCTGTTCGCGCCCGACCGGCCCAATTCCAAGGGCTACCGCATCAACGAACCGGCCTCGATCCTGCCGCTCTTGGCAGCCCGAGAGGAGTTTGCCGACACGACGTGGGATGCGGGTCCGATGCTGGCCGGGGACCGCAGTTCGACCGGCCCGACGCGCGAGGTCTGGTCCCCCGCCGACAGCACACGCCGTGTCGGAACCATCCAGGAGGCCTCCGCCGAGGATGTCGCGGCGGCCCTCGATGCCGCCGAGGACGGGTTCAGGGAATGGTCGGCCCGGCCCGTCGCGGAGCGCGCGAAGGTGCTGCGCAAACTGGCGGACATGTATGAAGACAACATCGCCGAGCTGACCGCGATCACCACGCGCGAAGCGGGCAAGACCGTGCTCGACGGTATCGCGGAAGTGCGCGAAGCGGTCGATTTCCTGCGTTTCTACGCAAACGAGGCCGAACGGCTGGACGAGGACGAACCGGGCAAGCCGCGCGGCATCTTCGTCTGCATCAGCCCGTGGAATTTCCCGCTGGCCATCTTTACCGGCCAGATCGCCGCGGCGCTGGCCGTGGGCAATGCGGTGCTGGCCAAACCGGCCGAGCAGACCCCGATCATCGCCGCGCGCGCGGTGCAGATGATGCGCGACTGCGGCCTGCCGGACGCGGCGCTGCAACTGCTGCCCGGCGACGGGCCCACCGTGGGCGGACCGCTGACCAGCGACCCGCGCATTGCCGGGGTCTGCTTCACCGGCTCTACCGAAGTGGCGATGATCATCCACAAGGCGCTGGCCAGGAACGCCGGACCCGACGCGGTCCTGATCGCCGAAACCGGTGGCCTGAACGCGATGATCGTCGATTCCACCGCGCTGCCCGAACAGGCGGTGCGCGATATCCTGATCTCGTCGTTCCAGTCCGCCGGACAGCGCTGTTCGGCGCTGCGCATCCTCTACGTTCAGCAGGACGTGCACGACCGGCTCATGCACATGCTGTCCGGCGCGCTCGACGCGCTTGTGATCGGCGACAGCTGGAACCTGGATGTCGACGTGTCGCCGGTGATCGATGCGGACGCCCAGAAGGACATCATGGACTACATCGACGGGCACCGCCGCGCGGGCACCCTGATCAAGACCCTGCCCGCGCCCGACGGTGGCACCTATGTCACTCCGGCAATCGTCAAGGTGGGCGGCATCGCCGACATGGAACGCGAAATCTTCGGTCCGGTCCTGCATGTGGCGACCTTCAAGGCGCAGGACATCGACAAGGTTGTCGATGCCATCAACGACCGGCAATACGGCCTGACCTTCGGGTTGCACACCCGGATCGACGATCGGGTCGAACAGATCATCGAGCGCATCCAGGTCGGCAACTGCTACGTGAACCGCAACCAGATCGGCGCAATCGTCGGCAGCCAGCCGTTTGGCGGCGAAGGCCTGTCGGGGACCGGTCCCAAGGCTGGCGGACCGCTGTATCTCACCCGGTTCCGCAAGACCGGAAAGACCGAAAGCCATGCCGCCCCCGAAGGTGCCGCGCTTGACAGGAAGGCCCTGGACAAGGCGCTTTCGTCGATAGATGCCCGCAACTGGGCCGCACGGGTGGACCGTGTGCACACCCTGCGGACGGCACTGAGCGGCAAGTCGGGTATCGTCCGCAAGGCACTGTCCGAAACGGCCGGCTTCGACATGTCGCCGCAATCGCTGCCCGGGCCGACAGGGGAAAGCAACCGCTTGCGCACCTTCCCGCGCGGCAATGTGCTTTGCCTTGGCCCGACGCCCGACCTCGCTCTGGCGCAGGCGGTTCAGGCGCTGGGTGCAGGGTGCGGCGTTGTCATGGCGATCCCCGGTGCCGCGTCGGTTGCCGGCCCCCTGCTGGACGCGGGCGCGCCGGTCGTGGCGCTGGACGGCACCGTCGATCCCGACACGCTGAAAACCGTGGGCGGCATTTCCCTGGTCGCGGCCGCGGGCACGTCCGACTGGACACGCGCCCTGCGCCTTGCCCTGTCCGAGGCGGACGGGCCGATCATCCCCCTGGTGGTCGATGCGATTGCGCCCGAACGCTACGTGATCGAGCGCCATCTGTGCGTCGACACGACCGCCGCGGGCGGCAACGCAAAGCTGCTGGCCTCCGCGTCATGACCGAAGCCCCGGTCCTGCCCGGTCCGTGACCCGGCACGCCCGAGCGCTGCGCCGACCCGCACGTGTCGGCGCGCCGCTTAAGCCCCGCGCGGTCGGGTCCCGGTCTGACGAACCGACCGGCGCAGGCGCGCGATGCCCACGGCGCTCTGCGGGGGCGCCGCGCGCAGCCGCCCGGTCGCGTCGGCCGCGTGCCGGTCCATCGCCGCATCGGGCGTCGGAACAGGCTCGAACGCGGCGATCGCGGCATGACGCGCCGCAGCGGTCAAGACGGGCGGATTCGATCCGTGAAGATGGCGACACCATGAAAGACCGGCAGGTCCGATTGACCAAGGTCAAGGCGGACGACGGGCATAGCGCCTCTCATGGGGCCATGATGTCCGTGCGGTTCGCGGTCGCCGGACCAGGGCGGTGAACGCTTTCCGGCGGGCCCGACCTTCTGCCACGGGCGATGTCGGACGACGCCACTGCGGATAAAGGGGGGACACACGGCGATGACACGGCAAGACCGACAGCCTCGCGAGGATGGACAGATCACCCTGTCCTTTCACGGTGCCGCGCATGCGGTCACCGGCTCCTGCTTCCGGCTTGGGCTGGGGCAGCACCAGGTCCTCATCGATTGCGGCATGTTCCAGGGTTCGAAGACCGAAAAGGAACTGAACTACCGACCGTTTCCGTTTCAACCGCAGGACATATCGGCTGTCCTTCTCACCCATGCGCATATCGACCACAGCGGCCTGTTGCCCAAGCTCGTGAAGGGCGGCTTCACCGGGACGATACATGCAACCGCGGCGACGACGGATCTTGCCGGTGTCATGCTTCCCGACAGCGCCCATATCCAGACATTCGAGGTGGCGCAGCTGAACCGGCGCAAGGCGCGGCGGCGGCGTGGACACGTCACGCCGATATATGACGCAAAAGACGTGGAGGACTGCCTCGCGCTGTTCCGGCCTGAACCCTACGCAGCGTGGTTCACACCGGTCCCGGGCCTGCGCGCGCGGTTCTGGAACGCCGGGCACCTGCTTGGTTCGGCATCGGTCGAGCTTGAGATCGACGGCGCGGACGGGACAGAGCCGCTGCGCGTGCTCTTCTCGGGCGACATCGGCCCGGACCACAAGTTGCTGCACCCCGACCCCGAAGGCCCGCAGTCGCTCGACTACGTCATCTGCGAGGCGACCTATGGCGACACCGACCGACAAGAGGCAAAGGCCAGGCACCGCAGGGATATCCTGCGCGACGAGGTGCAGGCCGCCATCAACCCCGAAGGGGCGCTTCTGATCCCGTCCTTCGCGGTGGAGCGTGCGCAGGAACTGGTCAGCGACCTCATCCAGTTGATGACCGAAGGCGATCTGCCGGGCTTTCCGATCTTCGTGGACTCGCCCCTTGCGACCCGGGCGACGCGGGTCTTTGCCCGGCACGCCGATGCCTTGGAGGGCGGCGACGCCTTCACGCGTGCGCTGCAATCCCGCCATCTTCACTTCACCGAAAGCACCCAGGCCAGCATGGCGCTCGATGCGCAGCAGGGCTTTCACATCGTCATCGCCGCCAGCGGCATGTGCGAAGCCGGTCGGATCCGGCACCGGCTGAAAAACTGGCTGTGGCGGGACGAGGCAACGGTGCTTTTCGTCGGGTACCAGGCCGAGGGAACGCTGGGGCGCATCCTGCAGAACGGCGCCCGCGCGGTCCGCATTCAGGGCGACGAATACGCCGTGCGCGCCCGGATCAGATCGATCGATCTGTACTCCGGCCACGCGGACGGACCGGAACTGGTACAATGGATTGAGGAACGTCTGCCGATCGCCCATGACCTGTTCCTGGTGCATGGCGAAGAACCCGCCCTTGCCGGCCTCGCGTCGCGGCTGAAGGACGTCGTCGATGCCGGGCATATCCTGGTGCCGGAGCTGGACGCGATGTTCGCGTTGACATCCCGGGGCGCAGCCCGGATCAGCGATGCCCCCGCCCCGCGTCTTTCCCCTGAAAGCGTGGCGCGGCTTGACTGGCACAACGATGTCTCGCGGCTGATCCTCGACATCAACGATGCCCTTGCCAGCGCCACCGACGCGCGGCAACGGGATGTTCTGATCCGGCGGTTGCGCCGGGTCGTGGAGGACCCCGACAAAGACACGCCCGACCGCGCGGATGGCAGGCGAGCACATCGCTAAGGCCGCCGTGGTCGGGCGCTCGGCCGTCCGAAATGGCGTCCCGGCTAGGTCCGGGCGTTCGGCACCGGGTTGAGGACGATGCCGTCGCGCGCGAACGCGGTGATATTGGCCAGCGTCGTCTCGGCGATGGCGGTCAGTGCCTCGCGGGTAAAGAACCCCTGATGGCCGGTGACCAGCACATTGGGAAAGGTCAGAAGCCGGGCGAAGACGTCATCGGGGATGATGCGGTCGGACAGATCCTCGAAGAACAGATCCGCCTCCTCTTCGTAGACGTCGAGGCCGAGGCTGCCGATATGCCCGCTCTTGAGGCCGCGGATCATCGCCGGCGTGTCGATCACCGCGCCCCGGCTGGTGTTGACCACCATGACGCCGGGCTTCATCAGCGCCACCGCGTCATCGTCGATGAGATGGTGCGTCTGCGGCGTCAGCGGACATTGCAGCGTGACGATGTCGCTGGCCACGAGCAGCGACGCGAGGTCCAGGTACTCGACGCCCAGCGCGCGGCATTCGGGATTGGGCGCGGGATCGCAGGCGACCACCCGGCAGCCGAAGCCGCGGAGGATGTGCGCCAGGACAGACCCGATCTGTCCGGTGCCGATCACACCGACGGTCTTGCCGTGCAGGTTGACGCCGATCAGGCCATCAAGCTCGAAGTTGCCCTCGCGCACCCGCGCCCAGGCCCTGTGGGTCTTTCGGTTCAGCGCAAGGATCAACGCCACCGTATGCTCGGCGACCGCGTGCGGCGAATAGGACGGAACCCGGCAGACCGCGATGCCGGACGCTTCGGCCGCGGCAAGATCGACATGGTTGAACCCGGCGCTGCGCAGCGCCACGAGCCGCACGCCGAAAGAGGCAAGGATGTCGAGGACCGCGCGATCCAGCCTGTCATTGACGAAGGCGCAAACCGCCTCGGCACCGCTTGCCAGCGCTGCGGTGTCCGCGGCCAACCGTGTGCCGTGGAAGTGCAATTCATGCCCCGTGCCAGCATTGGCCGCGGTCAGAAACGCGATGTCGTAGGGCTTTGCCGAGAATACGGCGACTTGCATGGCGAAGGGTCCTTCCGGGCGTTTGCCGATGTCTAGCGGCTGGTTCCTGTGACACGCCAGATGATGTCGCCCACGTCGTCGGCCATCAGCAGCGATTTTCCATCCGGCCCCACGGCAACCCCGACGGGTCGCCCGTAGGCCAGTTTCTCGTCCTCCGACAGAAACCCCGACAGGATGTCCCGCGCCGGGCCGCTCGGTGCGCCGTCCTGAAACGGCACGAAGATCAGCTTGTAGCCGCTCAGCTTCGACCGGTTCCACGATCCGTGCTGGCCGATCACCATGCCAGCGCCGAACCCCGGCAGGGTGCCTTCGGGCATCCAGCACAGTCCAAGCGACGCGGTGTGCCCGCCAAGCGCATAATCCGGCGTGATCGCCGTGGCGACCATGGCGGCATCCTGCGGCACCCGGTCGTCCACGGTCTTTCCCCAATAGCAGTAGGGCCAGCCGTAGAACCCGCCGTCCTTGACCGATGTCAGGTAGTCGGGCGGCGTTTCATCGCCCAGGCCGTCGCGTTCGTTGACAGCGGTCCAGAGCTTGCCGGTCACCGGCTCCCAGGCCATGCCGACGGCGTTGCGCAGGCCCGACGCAAAGATGCGCGCCTGCCCGGTTGCCACATCCATCTCCCAGATCGCGGCGCGGCCCTTTTCGACCTCCATGCCCTCATCGGCGATATTCGTCAGCGATCCGACGCCGGCGTAGATCTTCGTGCCATCGGGCGCGGCGATCAGGCTGCGCGTCCAGTGGCCGTGCGGCTTGAACGCGACCAGCGTCTCGCCCTCGCCCGAAAGCGCGGTGTCGCCCGGCGTGTAGTCGAAGACCCGAATGCCATCGGTATTGCCAAGGTAGAAACGGTTACCCACCAGCGCCATGCCGAAGGGCTGGTTCTGGTTCTCGACGAAGACCTTGCGGATCTCTGCGGTGCCGTCGCCATCGGCATCGCGCCACAGCGTGACCCGGTTCGCGCTTTTGCCGATCGCCTTGACCCGCCGCATCGTCGCCTGCGCGGCGTGATCCATCAGCGTCCTTGGCGGCGCGGCCTGTTCCTTGGATTCCGCCACCAGCACATCGCCGTTCGGAAGCACTTCGATCCACCGGGGATGGTCGAGGCCAGAGGCAAAGGCATTGACCGTCAGTCCGGGCGCGCAGGTCGGCAGGCGGCCATCCTTCCAGCCTTCCGCAACGGGCATCTTCAGGGTCATGATGCCCTGGCTGCGCGCGTCGGGTATGTCTGGATCGACGCCGAAGGCCTGATGTGCAGGCGATCCCATGCGCCGCACGAAAGCGACTGCACCGCCGACCACCGCGGTTGCTCTTGCGATAAGCTCCATGTCTGCACTCCTTCTCAGCCGGGCCAGATTATCGAAGCCGACGCGGCAGCGACAGCACCTTTGCGTCAACCCCGGGGCATGACACAGCGACGGAACCGGCGCTGCGGGGCGGTCTGCACGATGCGGTCTGCGGTCTGCTACGCCGCGCTTTTCCACTTCACCGGGGTCACGTAAACGATGCGATCGTCCACACTGACCATTACATCGCCGTCCTGGATATTGATCTGAAGCTTCATCGCGCGGCTTGCCAGTTCGGCCAGTGCGCCGGTTTCGGTTTCGGGGAGGCGTATCACCTGCAGATTGTCAAAGCGGGTGGTGCTGTTTCTGATCTTGTCCCACCACGCCTCGGCGGTTCTGCCGCCATAGGGATACACGATGACCTTGTCGGCCTTGCTGCAGGACTGACGCATCACCTTCTCGCTCGGAAGTCCCAGCGCCACCCAAACATCAAGCTCGCCGCTGAGGCTTTTCTGCCAGATGTCCGGCTCGTCATCCGTGGACAGCCCCTTGGTCATTTCCAGATGCTCATGGGCATTCAGCGCAAAGGCGACAATGCGCACCATCAACCGCTCGTCCGTTTCCGAGGGATGCTTGGCAACGGTCAGCTTATGGGTTTCATAATAGTGACGATCCATGTCCGAGATCGAAAGTTCGACTTTATGAATGGTGGCATTCTGCGCCATGATCTGTCCCGGAATTGCAAAGATCGGGATGCCTACTCTGTCCGGTGGGCTTTGGAAAGCAGATACAAGGACGCGGGGAAACCGGGCCCGCGCGGCGCTGCCCGGTCGGGGCGGCGGCAGGTTCGGAATGGCGGGTCCGGACCGGGGCAGTGCCGCGCCGCGCGACCCGGCGAACACCCCTCGCGCAGCGGCGGGCCGGATCAAGGGGACCGCACGACGCATTATGACGGGTTTCGCGGCAGGTGTCGCCAAAGGTGTCGCGACAGACGTGCAGCCCCCCCGGACGTCGGACGGGACAGACAGCTTCTGTTCGCCGCCGACGCCTTTTCTGCCTAAAATGACGCCCGGGGCTGAAACAGGTCGAGGCCAGACATGATCACCAGGCGAAAGCACATCAAGGCGGCGCGACGGTCTCCTCCCGGGTCCGTCCCGGGTAACCTCGAGATCCCCGAGGCGGCGGCGAAACCGAGCATCCGGGTCATGGCGTTCGGACCGGACGATCTTGTGGAGCGTCAGGTTGACGACGTGGCTGCCATCGTCGAGATGCGGCAGGCCTTTCCGACGATCTGGATCGATATCGTGCAATTCGGCGATGCCCGGATGATCTCCGAGATCGGCGCGGTGTTCGATCTGCACAAACTGGCGCTAGAAGATGCGATCAACACGCATCAGCGCCCCAAGGTCGAGGAATACGACGATCATCTGTTCATCGTGGCCCTCATGCTGGACGCGGCGGTTTCCCTTGATACCGAGCAGGTCGCGTTCTTCGTCGGTGCGGGCTACCTCATCACTTTCCAGGAAAGGCCCGGTGACTGTTTCGAGAACGTTCGCGACCGGATCCGCAAGGCCTCGGGACGCATTCGCAAAGCAGGCGCGGACTATACCGCCTACGCCCTTCTGGATGCCATCGTCGACAGTTACTTTCCCTCGCTGGAACGGGTCGGCGACCAGCTTGAAGCCCTGGAAGATCGCGTCACCCGTTCACCCGAGCCCGGCAATATCTCTGATCTGCACGGTATGAAGCGCAAGTTGCTGCTGCTGCGCCGTGCAATCTGGCCGCATCGCGAGATGTTCAACACCCTGCTTCGCGATGAACATCCACTCATTGCCGCCGATACGCGACCGTTCCTTCGCGACTGCTACGATCACACCGTTCAGCTGATGGACATCGTCGAGACATATCGCGAGATGGCGTCAGGGCTGGTGGATGTGCACCTGTCCAGCGTCAGCATGAAGTTGAACGAGGTCATGAAGGTCCTGACCATCGTGTCGACCATCTTCATACCGCTCAGTTTCATCGCAAGCGTCTACGGCATGAACTTCGACCGGCAGACATCACCGTGGAACATGCCCGAACTGGGGTGGTACCTCGGATATCCCTTTGCGCTGATGCTGATGTGTGCATCGGCTGCCGGACTTGTCTGGTACATATGGAAGAAGGGATGGCTGCGTTAGGTGCCCGCCGGTGGTCACAGCTTCGGCCCCCGCCTGTTACCCCATCGCCCGGCAACTGCAATTTGGTTTATCCGTACAACGGGTTTTGCGCGGGCGAATTGACGCCTTCACCCGCGCAGGCGGCTTGGTCAGTTCGGCTCCTGAATGGTCGCGAGGAAATAGACCAGTTCCAGGATCCGCGCTTGCGCCGTGGGCAATCCGCTTGCCCCCGTGCCATATTCGCCTTCCTCGGCGATCACATCGGCGTTGAAGCGGTTGCCCCAGATCGGCATCTCGCTGGTGCCGTGGGCCCTTTGCTGATCGGTGTCGGCGATGATCTGGTAGACGGTCTCGATCGGAAAACGCCCACCATTGCGCTCGGAGATCTGGGTAAGATCGGACGGGGCGTTCTTCATGAAATCGAGAAACGGACCATTCCCCTTGCCGTCGGCACCATGGCAGACCGCGCAATTCGCCATGAATGACCCTTGCCCTATGGTTTCTGCAACGGTTGCAACCGGAACAGATGCGGCAAGGATCGTGGCCAGAACGATTGATTTGGATTGATGGATCATTTTTCTCTCCCAGGACCGATGACAGACATGCTCGGGGCAAAGTGTATGCCCCGGTCCCGAGAAGAGAATGATCTGGATCAAGAGCGCCCGGGTTTCGGCCTGCCGCCGGTTGCGTGGGCAGGTAGGCAAGATCTGGGCCAAGGACCCCGGACCGCGACCAGGACGCGCCGGCAGGTCAGCCGCGGGTTCAAGCCCGAGGCCAATAACCGGGTGGGGGACGCGACCGGATTGCCGGTTCGCTGCCGTGCGCGGTTCCTATTCGGCGGCTTCGTCCGACGCTGAGGCCAGGGCTGTCGATGCAGGCAGCGCCCGGTCGACGTCGTTCAGGTGGACCAGAAGGCTGGCGATTTCGCCGCGCAGCCACCGGTGGACCGGATCATTGGTCTGCCAGCGGTTCCACGCCACCCACAAGAGCGCGGGCTCCATCCGGAAGGGCACCGGATGCGGCGCCAGACCGAACCTCTGCGCGACGGCGCGCGCAAGCGTTCCGGGCAGCACCGCCAGCAAATCGCTTTCCGCCACGGTTTCGTAGAGATCGCGGAAACTGCCAACCGACAGCGCCACCCGTCTCGACCGTCCCAGCGCGGACAGGACCTGGTCTTCGTGACTGGCATGCCGCCCTTCGGACGAGAAGATGACGTGATCCATGTCACAATAAAGATCGATCGGAATGTCGTCGCCTGCGGCGATCCCGGCGCGCGCCAATCTGGGATGATCGTGTCTGGCAACCACCTGCCAGGCCGACCAGAACATCGGTTCGGCGGCGATATTGGGCGGAATGTCGTGGGTACAGGGAAGTGCGATATCCACGTCCATGCGTCCCATCTCGTGCAGGTTGCCGGGATGGACCAGGTCCACGATGCTCAACCTCATCTTCGGAGCCAGTTTGCCCAGCCGCTGCATCAGTTTCGGCAACAGCATGACCGAAAAATAGTCCGAGCCCGAAATCCGGAAGCAGGCCTCGCAACTGGCGGGGTCGAACGGACCCGCACCGGCCAGGGTCTGCTCCAGACCACTCAAATGCGCACGGATCGGTTCGCGCAGTGCCCTTGCGAAGTCCGTCGGGCGCAATGCCGCCCCTTCGCGAACGAAAAGCGGATCATCCAAAGCCGTTCTCAGCCGCCCCAACGCCGCCGAGACAGCAGGCTGTGACAGACCGACACGGCGAGCGGCCCGCGTGGTCGACCCCTCGATCAGCAACGCATCGAGGACTTTCAACAGATTGAGGTCAAAGCTTGCGAGGTTCATGACCGGCCCTTCCGCAGGCGATCTTGCCGCGATCGGAGGGATTTGTCACGGTGCCTGGCGATCAGATGCCTCGACCCGACCACCCCGGACAGGGCGGTCCACAGGGGGGCGGGGCCAGGTCGGGCGTCGGACCCCGACCTTCTGTCAATGCCCTGCGGTTTCCAGGTTCGCCGCCTTGATTTCGGCGATAAGCTCCAGTGCTTCGACTTTCGTGTTGCGGATGTTGGGCCGGAACCCCTGGCTTTCCGCGCGCAGCCTGATGTCCGTCTCGGTCTCGGAGCCAGCGGCGTAGCGCGCCGATCCCAATGAGAACTCCTGATTGAGCTTCTTTCCGCGCGCTGCATATTCAGTCCAGGCAGGCGACTGGATGCGTGTGCCTTCATAGTTAATCAGAAAATACCACTTCTGACCCGTCGGCTTGATCTGCTGTTCGATGAAGTCGTAGACCTCGGTGACGTCGCGGGAATTCTCGAACGACAGATCCGAAAAATCGACCCGCATGATCTGCTCATCGGGCACAAAATCGACCCGCCAGTTGTAATCCTCGGGACTCAGGCTTGGCGTTATGACCGTCTTTTTCTTCCGCCTGGAGGGCAGCGCGCGAAGACGTTCCAGCGCTTCTTCGCGATCGTAGAACAGGTTCGGATTGAATGCCTCGGTGCCTGCGTCCCGCTCGATCTGGCGGCGCGTCACTTCGGAGGCGTCAAAGCGAACGCTGCCCATCGAATGGGCTTCGTTCAGCTCTTTTCCGCGCCGCGCAAACGCAAACCACGCATCCTGGTCGATCCGCGCGTCGCAATAGTTGACAAGAAAGAACCACAGCGGCTCGCCCGTGGCGGCAATGCGGTCTTCGATGTGATCGTAAAACACGTTCACATCCATGGAGTTCGCCAGCGTCAGCCCTTCAAAGCTGACCTCCATGATCTCGGCATCGTCATGAAAGATCACGCGCGGCGCGATGTCAGCGGTGGAAAACGTGGCTTCGACCATCAAAGGAACTCCGCAAGGCAAGATATTCTCGGGTTGCGCCCTCATAGTCGGGTGCCGCAATTGTATGCAATGGCACACAACGTCGCAGCGCAGCATACCGGCAGATTTGCACCGGGAAGGGCGCTGTCCGGTCCGTCCTGGCCTGCCTGACCTGCGCTCCGCCTCTGCCCGTCTGTCCTGCCGGGCGGTGCCTGCTCCGACCGCTGCCATATCGTCGCGACATCCTGCCTGTGCAGACGCGGTGGCGTCGGGTGATCTGACCGGTCCCGGGCGCAAGGTCTGTCGTTCCTGCGCCCTACGAAGCCATGAAGTTGGCCGCATAGATCCAGAAGCCGATATGCGACACCAGGCCCAGGATCATCAGATTGAACAGGTAGCTGCCGATCCGGCTTTGCAATTGTCGTCCGGCGACGTGACGCTTGAACGACCGGTTGGCAAGGTAGCCCGGCAGAAGTTTCTCGCGCACCCAATCGAACCTCGGTGTGGTTTCTTCGGTCTCCGCGATAACCCTGGCACCCACGAAGAACTTGTCGATCTGCCAGCCAAGAAACCCGACAAGCGCCAATATCGCCGACCCCAGCATCCACCATGTGGTCCATTCGATGTCCGAGACCGGAACGCCATAGATTGTCATCATCCTTGCTCCTTCATCCGGCGGCGCAGGCCGCGCGTTGCAGCGCCCGTCATGAACAGGTTGGCGACACCGATAAACAGCAGGATACCGATGATCGTCAGCGCCCCGCGCATCGACTTTCCGCGCATCGCAGGGTCGATTTCGCGGATTTGCGGATCGTCGGGCAAATATCGTATCGCAACCCGATCCGGCGGGTCATGGCTGTCGTAAAAGGCGCGGGTCACGGTCACGGTGCCGCGCCGCATCGTGTCGCCGACGCTGAACCCGACCGTCATGTCATAGGCATGGCGCGGGCGATCGCCGCCACCGCGACGTATCCGTTTCGAAATGATGGTCGCCTGGGTTTCGACACCCAAGGCGTCCAGATCGCCATAATAGCTGCCGGTGCTGTGATAGGTCCAAAACCCGTAGAGCATTGCCAGGATAAACGGCATGGCAAGAATGACGCCGCGCTCAAGAGAGAGTTGGCCTGCGTCACCCCCGGCTTCTCCGGGTTTTGAGCGAACGGGCTTATCCATGGGACATCGCCAGTGCGCGGCCACCCTTCAGCCATCGGATTACGAAAAACGCAGCAATGGCCGCCGGAATGAGACAGATCAGACCGATCAGAAAAATGGTCACCGGCAAGGCCCAAAGCTGCTCAAAGCGGACCTGCCTGACATTGCGTTTCAGGTCCGGATCGAACAGGATATCATGCGTCGTGCCGATATCGAAATTCCAGTTGGGTGACGACTGGCCGGTGCTGGCCTCGGTCATTTCCGTGTCGGAGAACCGATACCGGAATACCGGGGAATAGTCGGTGGTCGCGCCGTCCCAGGGATTCCATCCCTCCCAGGAATAGACGCGGACCACCTCTCCTTTCGTGCGCTCGGCATTGGCGACGAAGATATAGCTTTCCAGTGCAAGCGCCGCGGCAGTCCCGAGAAACAATACCGGAAGCAGAAAGATAAGCACCCAGACCCGCCATGACGCTTGCCGCTGTCCGTCCGGTCCTGTCCGAAACAGGAAGAGTTGCTTTGTATTCAACTGAATAAGAGCGGTACGCAGCATCGCGACATTCCTTTCCTCGCCGGTCGATCTCAGGCAGCCTGCGGCTCAGCGGTCCCGCCCAGGGGATCCGGCCCGTATTCGTTGTCGCCCGGCACACCCTTCAGGAAGCCCAGTTCGACGACCATCCACAGCGCCATCGCCGTCGCGAACCACATCACGACCGTCGCGCCAATGCCCGGCACCATGATCTGCGTGCCCGCCAGTTCGACCGGAGCATAGCCGATCTGGAAGATGCTCGTGATCTGCATGAGAATACCCGGCGCCACAAAGATGATTGCCCATGGCACGCCAGGCTTGCCGCGATCGTGCAAGCGTTTCACAAGGATCGCGGACCAGATATAGATCATCCCGGCAGACACGATCAATTGGCCCGCCATCAACGCTCCGCCCTTTGGAAAGACCGAGATCATCCCGAGACCGGCAACAAGGGAAATCCCCACCAGTCCCAGAAAGCCAAGCCAGAATCCCTTGCGGGAAATACGCCCTTCGAAGCTTGTAAACAGGTCCATTTCTTTTTTCCTTCTGTTTTGTCCCAGTGCCATTGTCGATCCTGGGTGGTGATGGTCAGTGTCGCCTTGATATCGGTGCCGTGGAGGCACCAGGGAAAAGGTCGCCCCGGATCACGGCATTGCCGGTCAGTTTGCCGGGGACAGACCTGGCCAACGGGCGGCGCGGAAATGTCCGAATTGCCACGATCTTGTGAACTCAGTTGCGCAATCGCGTCGCGAGGCCGCTGGGATCTCTTTCCGATCCTGTCAGGACAGGGATCTATTCCCCGGGTTGCGCGGCGAATTCCCGGCTGTCCGGCGCGGCCGTTTCCGGTCCAACGCCGTGACGCAGGACCATAAATCCGAACATTGCCATCGAAATGACCGCAAGGACGGACCCGATCTTCGCCACCGTCTCGCCCTGGCCGGTAATGGCCAATACGATCCCGGGTGTCAGGGTGACAACCGTCGCCACGACAACCGCGTAATGGATCATCGCCAGTCGCGTATGCGCGGCGCGCGGTGTCAGTGCGTAATAGGTTCCGAACACCGACATGGCCACAAAGCCGATCAGGTTCAGATGTCCGTGCGCGGGTGACAGCGCATGGTCGTGACTTGCCGACATCTGGATGCCCCATGCCATGCCGACAAGGGCGCAAAGCGCTGCGGTTGCGAAGAACCATTTGGAAATCGAGATCATGGGAACTGCCTTTCTATTCGTCATGAAGGGGCGGACCCGTGAAGCTCAGCGCGTATTCCGCGCCGATCTCTGCGATTGCCGCCATATCCTCGGGGATGCGAAGCTTTTCTTTCGCCATCCTGGTAAAGAACCTTTCGAAACCACCGGGGGTCAGGATAACCAGATGCCGGGACGGAATATCGCTCACGACCCGGAACGTGTGCTGCTTGCCGCGCGGCACGAAGACGGTGTCCCCCGGTCCGCGCATGACCCGCGCCCCTTCCAGCCAGAATTCCGCATCACCCGTAAGCATGACAAAGGTTTCGTCCGCATCGTGGTGCACATGACGTGGCGGCCCTGACCCCGGGGGCGACACCGAATCCGTGATCGACATGGCCCCGCCAGAGTCGGCGGAGGCGAGGATCGTGCGGTATTTCGCCCCCAGCCACTCGACAAAATGGGGCGCAAGTATCTGATCTTTCATCGTTTCCTCCAATGGCCCTGATGGAAACGAAAGCGCTTTCGATACCGTCACGATATCAAAGCCAAGGCTATATAAAAAATAGATTGTTTATATTAACACTATCCACATGGCGAATTTATCCAGCTTCGACCTCAATCTGCTACGCGTTCTCGACGCGCTCTTGCGAGAGCACTCGACAGTGCGCGCAGCCGAACGATTGGGGCTGTCGCAACCGGCGGTGTCCGCAGCCCTCGGGCGGTTGCGGATCACATTGGGGGACGATCTGTTTTTTCGTCGCGGCCAGGGACTTGAACCGACGCACTATGCGCTTTCGCTCGCGACACCGCTGCGAGAGGTTCTGAACCGGGTGGAAAATCTGATCCAGGGGCCGGACACCTTCGACCCGGCGACCTCAAATCAGGGCTTTCGGCTTTCCGGCAGCGACTTTTTCGCCGAATTGCTCATGCCGCGTCTGGCCGAGCACTTGCAGGCGCATGCCCCGCTGATGCGCGTTCATCTCGTCGATCTCGTACCCGACAACTACATCAACACTCTCGACCAATACGAGGTCGACCTGGCGCTGCTCCCGACAACCGATCTGCCTGACTGGGTCGAAAGCCAGACGGTTTTCCGGGCGGGGTTCGCGGTCGTGGCGCGGCAGAACCATCCACGACTGCAAAGAGCCGGGATCCTGCCGTCCGAAGCGATTCCGATGGACCTGTTCTGCGACCTCGGCCATGTGCTGTTTTCGCCAGAGGGAAAGAGCCACGCCATGGGGGACGCGGCCCTCGCGCGCGTCGGTCGAAAACGCCGCGTGGTGATGACCATGCCGGTTTTTTCCGGCGTCTACCGCGCGGTCGCGGGGTCAGATCTTGTGGCGCTTCTGCCAAGCGTGCTGGCCCGTCACGTGGCCCCGGCGGCGGGTCTCGACATATACACGGCACCGATGCCGGTGCCTGTCGCGCAACTCGACATGGTGTGGCACAGACGGTACTCGGCCAGTCAGGCCCACCGCTGGATGCGCACGCAGATCGCGGACCTGTTGAAACCTTTGGACGAGCAGGAATAGTGACGTTGCCCCCTGGTCCGCGCCCCTGGTCGGCGCCCCTGTTTCACGCCCCTGCCCCGCGCCCCCTGCCCCGCGATGCGGTCGCGGTCGTTCGGAACGGGCGCGCCCTGACCGCCTGGTCCGCTTCAGTGCGATGGTGCGCGGCGCGAGCTGACCGCGTGCGTGGCCGCAATGCCGCCCCCGCCCATTCTGCGTCAAGCGCCCGGTCTCCGAAGAGCGGATGGCCCGGCCAACGCCCTTGAAACAAAAAGACAAAAGGCCCCAACAGGGGCCCTTGGACGGATTCAGTGTCTGAATGTGGCGGAGGAGGTGGGATTCGAACCCACGGTACGCTCTCACGCACGCCGGTTTTCAAGACCGGTGCATTCGACCACTCTGCCACTCCTCCGGGTCCGCACGCCTTAGACCTCTTCACGCGATTCTGAAAGCCGCGGGCCAGGGGAAATTCGCCTAATGGTGCGCACGGGCTTTTCTTGTGGCCGCACGCCTTGTATCGTCGCGCGGGAACACGCGCATCCACGCAGGCGCGTCGTCCGGATTCCGGGGCGGAAGATCCCGGTGGCGGACAGGGCACAGGCAAGGCGGAGCTTCATCATGCAACACTTCTTCACGCGAGGCGGCAGCGGCGTCGTGCTGGGCGTGGCACTCTTGGCGTTGACCGCCTGCGACAGTGCCGACATGCCGGGTTTCCTGCAGGCCAAACCCACAGGCACCGCCGCATCGGGTGACCAGGCGGTGACCCGCGGTGCGACCAGCGAACGCGACGTCGAGGCGCCCGAGGTCTTCGAGGCCCGCGAAGCCGGGCTCTGGGACGGACGCCCTTCGCTTGGCGGTGTCTGGGTTGCCCACCCCTCCGTGACCGAGCCCGAGCGCGTCATCATCCGCAACGACACCAACGGCCAGTTCGTCATCGGGGCGCTGTTCAAGCGCGAACGCGAAACCCCAGGTCCGTTGCTGCAGGTGTCGTCCGATGCCGCCGCCGCGATCGGCATGCTGGCCGGTGCACCGACCAATCTGCATGTTGTCGCCCTGCGCCGCGAGGAAGCCGCCAGCCCGCCGCCGGTCGCCGCAACCGAGACCGCCGCGACGGGCGGCGAAGCGCTGCCCGATGCAGGCGCGATCGAAAGCAGCACTCTGGATCCGGTGGCTGCGAATGCCGCGGCAGCCCTGGCGTCTCCTCCGGCGTCTTCTGCCGCCCCCGCACCGACGCCCGCCGCCGCACCGGCCCCCGCGCCGGTGCCTCCCGCCCCTGCCGCGACACCCAAACCCAACGCGCTGGCCAAGCCCTTCGTGCAGATCGGCATCTTCTCGGTCGAACAGAACGCCAAGAATACCGCCGTCGCCATGCGCCAGGCCGGCATGGTCCCCACCGTCAAGAAGCAAAGCTCGTCCGGCAAGACCTTCTGGCGCGTCATCGTCGGCCCGGCCCAGTCGAAATCCGAGATCGACACCCTTCTCAAGAAGATCCGCGCCGCGGGCTTTACCGACGCCTACGCCGTGTCAAACTGATCCCACATGGTCCGGGCCGCGTGTGCCGTCCGCCCGGGCCAATTCCTGTTCCCCAGGTTCTGGAGCTGCCCCATGACCTCACGCCTCAAGACCCTTGTCGGTGCCGCCGTGGCGCTTGTCCTGGCCGCCTCGACTGCCCTTGCTTTCGACACCTCGGCCCGCGCGGCCTTCGTGCTCGACCAGAAGACCGGGACCGTGCTTCTGGCCAAGAACGCCGACGACGCCCTGCCGCCCGCCTCGATGTCGAAACTGATGACGCTCTACATGGCATTCGAGGCGATCCGCGACGGACGCCTCTCGCTCGATGAACGTCTGCCGGTCTCGAGCCACGCAATGTCCTATGGCGGCTCGACGATGTTTCTCGATACCACGGACCGCGTCTCGGTCGAGGACCTGTTGCGCGGCATCATCGTGCTTTCGGGCAACGATGCCTGTGCCGTGATCGCCGAGGCGCTGTCGCCCGACGGCACCGAACGCGGCTTCGCCGACCTGATGACCCGCCGCGCCCAGCAGATCGGCATGACCAATTCGACCTTCCGCAACTCCAACGGCTGGCCCGCGTCCGGCCATGTGATGTCGACGCGCGATCTGGTGCTGCTGGCCAACCGGATCATCACCGACTACCCGGATTTCTACAAGATGTTCGCCGAACAGCGCTTCGCGTTCGATGGGCGTGCGCCGCAGAACGTGCTCAACCGCAACCCGCTTCTGGGGCTGGGGATCGGAGCCGACGGGCTCAAGACCGGCCACACGCAGGAAGCGGGCTACGGGCTTGTCGGGTCGGCCAGGCAGGGCGACCGCCGGGTGATCTTCGCGATCTCGGGCCTCGACAGCGAACGCGCCCGGGCCGAGGAAAGCGAAGCCATCGTCAACTGGGCGTTCCGCCAGTTCGCCGAAAAGGAAGTGGTGACCGGTGGCAAGACCCTGGCCGAGGCGGATGTCTGGATGGGCGCCTCCGAAACGGTGGGGCTGGTCACCGAAGCTGACGTCACCCTGTTGATCCCGACCCTGACCGGTGCCCCCTTGGTCGCCGAGGTGGTCTATACCGGCCCGCTCAAGGCTCCGATCAAGGCCGGTCAGAAGCTGGCCGAACTGATCATCCGTCCCGAGGGCCTGCCCGAGCACCGGGTGCCGCTGGTGGCCGCGACGGACGTGCCCGGTGCCGGGTTCGTCGACCGCGTCATGACCGTCGCAGGTGTCCTGGTGGGGCGCGTTCTCGACAATGGCGACACCGGTCAGACCGACGCCAGTGCGGACGCCGACGCCACGTGAAACGCGGCACCTTCGTCAGCTTCGAGGGCATCGACGGGTCGGGCAAGTCGACGCAGGCGCGGCGACTGGCGGCGCATCTCGCCGATACAGGCCGTGACGTGGTGATGACCCGGGAACCCGGCGGCTCCCCCGGGGCCGAGGAGATCCGCAAGCTCGTCCTCGAAGGCGATCCGGACCGCTGGTCCGCCGAGACCGAGTTGCTGCTGTTTACCGCAGCGCGCCGCGACCATCTCGAACGCACGATCTGGCCCGCGCTGCGGCGCGGGGCCACGGTGATCTGCGACCGTTTCGCCGATTCCACCCGCGCTTATCAGGGCCGGACCCGTGGCGGCCTCGGCAACATGGTGGACCGGTTGCACGATCTGGTCATCGGGGTGGAGCCGGATCTGACGCTGCTCATCGACATGGATCCCGAAGCGGCGCTGGCGCGGGCCGAGGACCGTGGCGGTCCGGAACTGCGCTTCGAGGATTTTGGACTTGCAATGCAGCAGGAGGTGCGGACCTTCTTTCTCGATCTGGCCCGCGCGCACCCGGCGCGGTTCGCGGTCATCGACGGGGCCCGCGCGCCCGATGCGGTGCAGGCCGATGTGGTCGCCGCGGTGACCGCGCATCTGGACCTGACCGCATGAAGACCGTCTCGCTGCCCGATCCGACCCAGGTCGACGGCGCGCCGCACCCGCGTGAGACGCTGCGACTGATCGGCCAGGACGCCGCCGAGACCGCCTTTCTCGACGCGTTCAACGGCGCGCGGCTGCACCACGCCTGGATGCTGATCGGCCCCAGGGGTGTCGGCAAGGCGACGCTGGCCTGGCGCATCGCGCGCTTCCTGCTGGCGACCCCCGATGTCTCTGCCGACGGCGCAAGCGACGGCCTCTTCGGCCCTGCCCCGTCCCCCGTCACGCTCGACATCGATGCCGATCACCCGGTCATGCGCCGCACCCGGGCCGGATCGGAGCCGGGCCTCTTCGCCCTCACACGTGGCCCCAACGACAAGGGCGACCGTCTGGCGACCGAGATCCGCGTCGACCAGGTGCGCAAGCTCAAGTCGTTCTTCGCCCTGTCCTCGACCGATGGCGGACGCCGCGTGGTGATCGTCGATGCCGCCGACGACATGAACGTAAACGCCGCCAATGCCCTGCTCAAACTGCTCGAGGAACCCCCCGCCCGCACGGTGATCCTGCTGGTCTGCCATCAACCCTCCCGACTGCTGCCCACCATCCGCTCGCGGTGCCGCGAATTGCGCCTGTCCGCGCTCGGGCCGGATGACATGAAATCCGCGCTCGACCAGGCCGGTGCCACGCTGTCGCCGCAGGAAACCGACGCCCTGTCGGAGCTTTCGGCAGGCTCCGTCGGCGCGGCGATGCGGCTCGCCGGTCTGGACGGTCTGGCGCTCTATGCCAGCCTCATGGACGTGATGGCCAGCCTGCCCGAACTTGACCGCCCGCGCGCGCTCAAGCTTGCCGACAGCCTCGCCCAGCGCGGTCGCGAAGACCGGCTCGACCTGTTCTTCACCCTTGCCGACCTGGCCTTCGCCCGGCTCGCCCGCACCGGTGTCACCGGCGCCGCCCCGGCCCGCGCCGCGGCACCGCAGGAGGCGCGTCTGCTGGCCCGCCTGGCCCCGGACCCCGCCGCCGGACGCGCCTGGGCCGACATCGCCCAGATCGCCGCCGATCGCGCCCGGCACGGCCGCGCCGTCAATGTCGATCCGGCCTCGCTGGTCTTCGATACGGTGATGAAGATGCGCGAAACCGCCGCCGCCATCCTCCGCTGAGCCGCCTCCCGGAAAACGCCGCCCTGCCAGCCTTTCCATTTTCCAAATACGCATTCCCACATCGCCACCGCCTGCCGCCCGCACGGCAAGGGCGCGCCGCCCCGCCACCTTGACCCTGTCAACGCCATCCTAGATACCGACGCACGAACCCGCCCCGGCCCACGGAGTGTCCATGAGCGAGCCACGCATCACCGACAGCCACTGCCACCTCGATTTCCCGGATTTCGACGCCGAGCTTGACGCGGTGATCGCGCGCGCCGAAGCCGCCGGCGTGCACCGCATGGTCACCATCTGCACCCGGCTGCGCCAGGAACCGCAGGTTCGCGCCATCGCCGAGGCACATCCGTCGGTCTTCTACGCCGCGGGCACCCACCCGATGAGCGCCGCCGACGAACCGCTGGCATCGGTCGACGACCTCGTGCAACGCGCGCAGCATCCGAAATTCGTCGGCATCGGCGAAACCGGCCTCGATTATCACTACACCGCCGACAGCGCCGACATCCAACAGCAATCGCTGCGCATCCACATCGCGGCGGCGCAGGAAACCGGGCTGCCGCTGATCATCCACGCGCGCGATGCCGATGACGACATCGCCGACATCCTCGAGGCCGGGTTCAACCGCAAGCCCTATACCTGCGTGATGCACTGCTTCTCGTCCGGGGCCGAACTGGCGCGCCGGGCGCTGGCGATGGACTTCTACCTGTCGATGTCCGGCATCGCCGCCTTTCCCAAAAGCCGCGACCTGCGCGCCATCTTCGCCACCGCCTCGCCGGACCGCATCCTGGTCGAGACCGACAGCCCCTATCTCGCCCCGCCGCCCTATCGCGGCAAGCGCAACGAGCCGGGCTACACGGTTCACACCGCCCGCGTCGGAGCCGAGCTTTTCGGTATGGACTATGCCGATTTCGCCGCCCGGACCGAGGCCAATTTCGACCGCCTGTTCGCCAAGGCCGCGCAGTATCCCGAGGCCGCGTGATGGCCGAGTTGCGCTTTACCATCCTCGGCTGCGGCTCCTCGGGGGGCGTGCCGCGTCTCGGCGGGCATTGGGGCGACTGCGATCCGGAAAACCCGAAGAACACCCGCCGCCGCTGCTCCATGCTGATCGAGCGCGAAACCGATGCGGGCGTGACCCGCGTCCTCGTCGACACCTCTCCCGACCTGCGCGCACAGCTTCTGGGCGCGGGCATCGGCACGCTCGATGCGGTGGTCTATACCCACAGCCATGCGGATCACGTCCACGGCATTGACGATTTGCGCATGATTGTCTTCAACATGCGCGCGCGGCTGCCGGTCTATGCCGACGGCGCCACCCAGGACAGTCTCTATTCGCGCTTCGGCTATGCCTTCACCCAGCCCGCCGACAGTCCCTATCCGCCGATCCTCGACATGCACACCATCTATGACCGTCCCTTCACCATTCAGGGGGCCGGTGGCGACGTCACGCTGACCCCGTTCGAGGTCAATCACGGCTCAATCGACGCGCTAGGCTTCCGGGTGGCGGACCTTGCCTACCTGCCCGACGTGGCCGCGATCCCCGCGGCCAGCTGGCCGGTGCTGCAGGACCTCGATTGCTGGGTGCTGGACGCGCTGCGCCGCAAGCCGCATCCGACCCATGCCCATCTGGACCGGGCGCTGGAATGGATCGAACGGGTCGGCCCGCGCCGTGCCGTGCTGACCAACATGCATATCGACCTCGACTACGACACCGTCGACGCTGAAACCCCCGACCATGTCACCCCGGCTTTTGACGGCATGGTCATCCGCTATGCGCTCTGAGCCGGGCTGAGCGGCGCATGCAGGCTCTGCTGGACGTCATCCTGCCGGTTTTCGTGCTGATCGGTGCGGGCTATGTCGCGACCTGGCGCGGCCTGCTGTCGAACGGTGCCGTCGACGGCTTGATGGTCTTCACCCAGCAATTTGCCATCCCCTGCCTGCTGTTCCGCGCGATCTGGACGCTGGATCTGGGCGGCAGTTTCCATCCGGCGCTGCTGATCTCGTTCTATACCGGGTCGGCCACGGGCTTCACGCTGGGGCTTCTGGCGGGCCGCTATGTCTTCCGGCGCGACTGGGAAGACGCGGTCGCCATCGGCTTTTGCTGCCTGTTTGCCAACTCGCTGCTGCTGGGCCTCGCGATTACCGAACGCGCCTACGGGTCCACCGCCCTCGAGGCGAACTTCGCCATCATCGCCCTGCACTCGCCGTTCTGCTACGGCATCGGCATCACCGCGATGGAGATCGCGCGGGCACGCGGGGCCTCTGCCGCGGCGCTTCCCGTCACCGTGCTCAAGGCCATGTTCCGCAACGCTCTGGTGATCGCGATCCTGCTCGGGGCGGGCTTCAACCTGCTCGACCTAGGCCTGCCCGCCCCGATCGAGGAAGCGCTCGACATGATGGTGCGCACCGCCCTGCCCGCAGCGCTTTTCGGCATGGGCGGCGTGCTCTACCGCTACCGCCCCGAGGGCGACCTCCGCATCATCGCCTTCATCTGCGTCGTCACGCTGGTCCTGCATCCGACGATCACCTGGACGCTGGGGTCGCTATTCGACCTCTCGGTGCCGGAATTCCGCTCGGCGGTGATTACCGCCGCGATGGCCCCGGGCATCAATGCCTATGTGTTCGCCAACATGTACGGGCGCGCCCGACGCGTCGCCGCGTCCTCGGTGCTGCTGGCCACCGGCCTGTCGGTGCTGACCACCTGGGTCTGGCTCGCGCTTTTGCCCTGAGCCCGGGAACCCGACGCCCACTGGCACGTTGACCCGCAGCACCACATGCGCGACGGGCGCGGGTTATGAACCTCGGCCCGTGACCGCCGCGCATGTCGGTCAGTCATGCCCATGCCCGTTGCGCATGGTTCCGCACCATCACCGCCAGGAGACCGCCCATGTCCATCTATGACGCCATCAAAGCCGATCACGACCAGCACCGCACCCTTCTGAACAAGATCGCCGACACGTCCGGTGCCAGCGATGCGCGGGTCGATGCATGGAAGGAATTCTACTACGACGTCAAAAGCCACGCCGCCGCCGAGGAAGAGACCTTCTATTCCAAGCTGATGTCGAAGACCTGGGGCCAGGACAGCGCCCGCCACTCGGTCGAAGAGCACGCAGAACTCGACACCCTGATGGAAGAGCTGAACGATATGGACATGTCGAGTTCGGGCTGGCTCAACAAGTTCAAGACGCTCAAGCACGATTACGAGCACCACATGGACGAGGAAGAAAAGGACGTCTTCGGTCGCGCCCGCGAGGTCATCCCCGAGGACGAGATCAAGGGCTACGGCGAACGCTTCAAGGAGCGCAAGCAGGAAGAACTGAAGCTCGTCGACAAGAAGCGCGAAGACTCGCTCGAAGACTGATCTTACGCCGGGGCGTCCTGCCACGCCCCGGGCCACGCAACTGCCGGGCCGCGCATCCTGCTGATCGGGACGCGCGGCCTTTTTGTGTCTGCGTCCGCGCGGCCCGGCGCATACGGGCGTCCCCTCCGCCGGTTGACATCGCTCCGGCGGTGCGCTTGCCTCTGACGGCCCGAACCGGAGCCGCCCGATGACCACGCCCAAGATCGCCATCCTCGTTTCGCCCGGATTTGCCGATTGGGAATATGCCCTGATTGCCGGCACAGGCGGGCCGTTCTACGGGCTCGAAGTTGATTTCTACGCCACCGAACCGGGCCTGGTCGCGTCACAGGGCGGGCTGATGGCTCAGGTCTCCCGCGGCATCGACGATCTGGCCGACGCGCAGCCGGACGTCGTGGTGGTGGTCGGCGGCATGATCTGGGAAACCGCCGACGCCCCCGATATCGCGGCCCCGCTGCGCGCGCTGCATGACCGCGGCGCTGTGATCGCGGGTATCTGTGGCGGCACCCTGGCGCTGGCGCGCGCGGGGTTGCTGGACGCCACGCCGCACACCTCGAACGATCTTGGCTTTCTTGCGACCCATGCCCGGGGCTATGACGTTGCCGCCCGGTATCGCCACAGCGCGGCAGCCGTCGTGTCGGACAGGATCATCACCGCCCCCGGAACTGCCCCGGTGTCGTTCACCGCCGCGGTGTTCGAAAGCGCAGGCCTCGCGCCCGAGGCCGTCTCGGCCTTCCGGGCGATGATGGCGGCCGAGCACGCCTGACGGCACCCGGCGCGACAGCACTACTTCCGGCCGTTGGTCTCGGGGTCGATCTCCCATGCGACCTGGCCATAGGCCAGCAGCGCGAACAGTCCGGTGCCGCCCAGCACGTTGCCCAGGAAGGCAGGCAGGATCAGGCCGAAGACCGCCTTGGCCGCCGAAATGTCGCCTGCCAGCATCAGCAGGAACGCCTCGTTCGACCCGGCGACCACATGGGTGAACTCGCCCATCGCGATCAGATAGGTGAACAGGAAGATCACGAAGATCTCGAAGCCTTCGGACGACGGCAGCATCCACACGATCGAGGCGATGAAGAACCCCGCCGGGATGCCGTACTTGAACGCCTCCAGCGCCGAGTAATCCGAGAAGTGATGCGAGATCGCCTTCATACCCGCGACATATTCCGGCACCACCGTGCCGCCGTGGATCGTCAGCAGCGCCACGATGAAGGTGCCCACCATGTTGGCCGCGAACACGACCCCCCAAAGCCGCGCGGCGCAGCTCAGCATGCTCAGCGACTTCTCCTTCAGCACCGGCAGCACGACGGTTATGGTGTTTTCGGTGAACAGCTGGATCCGCGCGAGGATCACCAGGATGAAGCCCACCGAATAGCCCATGTTCTCGATCGCCGCCTGATAGGGGTGGCCCTCGAACATCGTGTGCAGGATGCCCTCGGCCAGGACCGAAGTCGAAATGCAGATCCCGGCGGCGATACCGGACCACCACAGCGACCACAGCGGACGCTTGAGCTCTTCGCGACCCTCGAGGTTGATCACCTCGTAGACGGCCCGGGGGGCCAGCGCGCGGTGCTTGGCGATCTGGATCGCTTCTTCGCGGGAATAGATCTCCTTGTCGGCGCGGCTGTCTTCGACCTCGCGGTCCGTCTCGTTGCTCATGTCAGCCCTTCACGCCAAACGCCCGGTGCCATCGGGGCATCGGGTCTGTGATGGAGGAACCGGTCAAAGCCGGTCCGGTTCCCTCGCACACTACAATATGGCGTGCATGCGCACGGCGGGAAAGGCCACCCCGGCGGTCATCGGCACATTGACCGGCCCCACCTCGGCAAAGCCCATGGCCTTGTAAAACGGCACCGCGTTCAGCGTCGAAAGGCAGCTGAGCGCGCTCAACCCCTGCCCGCGCGCGTTGATCATCAGGTAATCGAGAAGCCGCCGGCCGATGCCCTGACGCTGGAACCTGTGGTCGCTGACCACGTGCCGCACATGGCCCGTGCCGGGCGTCTCGCAGCCGCTGCCCGGTGCCGCGCGTGTCCATCCGCCCGCCCCCAGCAGACGGCAGCCGCGATGCACCAGAAAGAATGTGCCCGAGCGCACTAGATCGGGCTGCGCGCGCGAAATGACCGGCATCACCGCGACCCGCACAGAGGGCGCATAGGCCTCTCTGAGCAAGACCGGGTAGCTGTCTGAAAAAAGCCGGTCGACGGCGGCGAAATCCGAGGCTTCCGCCACACGGATGGTGAACGGATCGATCATGCTCATTGGCGCGGCTCCTCCTCCTGCCATGGAGGTCAAGGATACGCGGAACCGGCGTCATGCCCAGAAAAAACGCCGCCCGGGGTACGGACGGCGCGGTCAGGCGTCAAACAAGAGGCACTCTTACTTGATCTTGCCTTCCTTGTACTCGACATGCTTGCGCACCACCGGGTCATATTTCCGGACCGTCATCTTTTCGGTCATGGTGCGGGCGTTCTTCTTGGTCACGTAGAAGTGGCCGGTGCCTGCGGTCGAGTTCAGGCGGATCTTGATGGTGGTCGGCTTCGCCATGGTCGTGTCTCCTGCAACGGACCGGCACGGGGCCCGTGAAATCCTTGAAGCCCGCCTTTTACCGACGCGCGCACCCGAGTCAACCGGCGGGCGTCGGAAATCATGCGCGGAGGGCCTGTAAGCCGGATTTTGTGTCGGGCGGGTTGCCCCGCCCCAGACGACCATTCCTCTGGGCCGGATCTTGCGATCCGGCTCTAGCTGCCAACCCGGACCCCTCGGGCTGAAGCGGCCCTGCGGCGATATCCCCGAAAGGATCAGCCCGCGCGGGGTCCCTATTTGGCATTGCTCCCGGTGGGGCTTGCCGTGCGGGTCCTGTTGCCAGTCCCCCGGTGGGCTCTTACCCCACCGTTTCACCCTTGCCGCCGGTTGCCCGGCGGTGGTCTGTTTTCTGTGGCGCTCTCCGTCAGGTTGCCCTGCCCGGGCGTTACCCGGCACCGTTGCCTCAGGGAGTCCGGACTTTCCTCTCAACCGGGTTGCCCCGGCAAAGCGGCCGTCCAGCCCTCCGCGCATGCGGGGCATAGGCCGGTGCGGCGGCGCGGTCAATCGTGCGGGTGCGATCCGGGGTGCTGTGCAGCCAGATCGTGGCGCACCGGACAGCGCCGCGCGCGCTCAGCGCAGGACAAACGGCGCCTCCAGCGCGGCCTCGAGCGCGGCAGTCACCGCATCGGGCGCATCCAGCATCGGGAAATGCCCCGCGCCGTCGATCCGCGTCAGGGTCGCGTCCGGCACCAGCCCCGCCAGCACATCCTGCCGCCGGATCGGGTTGATCGGATCGGCATCGCCGCAGATGAAGGCGATCGGGGCGGCGCAGCGCCGCAACACGCCCTGGTAGTCGCCGCGCCGTTGCAGCGCGCGGGACTGGCGCAGAACCGCCTCGGGGCCCAGCGTTTCCGCCATCGCCGTCAGCCGCCCCAGGATCGCCGTGCGCGTCGCCGGATCGCCGGGCACCGAGGCGCCGAACTCGGCCTTCACCCAATCGGCGACCCGCCCGGCGCGCAACGCGATCATCCGCGTCTCGCGGTCCGCCGCTTCGGCGGGGGTTTCGGGAAACGGCTTGCAGGCGATCAGCGCCAGCCGCGCCACCCGCTTGGGGATGCGGCGCAAAAGTTCCAGCGCGACAATCCCGCCCAGCCCGTGACCGACCAGCGCCACGCGCGGCGGCAGGTGCGGAAGGATGCCCGCGGCGATATCCTCGACCCGTTCGCCGCGTACCGGCAGCGCCAGGGTCACGGGCCGGTCCTGCGACAGCCGGGCGATGGCATGATCGAAAAGCCGGGCATCGGTGCCCAGACCCGGAATCATCACCAGGGCCTCGGTCGGTTCAGCGTTGCGCAACGGCATGTTCACGGCTGGGACTTCCTGCTCGGCACGCCTGTTTCGCGGCGCTTTGACACAGAGCGTAGCAAATCCGGCGCCCCGGGCCAGCCTCGCGCGGCCGCGACCCTTGCGAAAAGCCGCGGCCCGTGCTTTCCGCGCGACATGAAGGTCAACACGCTCATACTCGGGGCCGGTGCCGCCGGCATGATGTGCGCCGCCCATGCCGGGCCGGGCACTCTGGTGATCGACCACGCAAAAGCTCCGGGCGAGAAGATCCGCATCTCGGGCGGCGGGCGCTGCAATTTCACCAATCTCGATATCCAGTTCGACCGCTACCTGGGCCAAAACCCGCACTTTCCGAAATCCGCCCTGTCGCGCTACACGCAATGGGATTTTATCGCCCGCGTGTCCGAAGCCGGAATCCCGTGGCACGAAAAGACGCTCGGGCAGCTTTTCTGCGATTCCAGTGCCAAAGACATCATCGCCCTCTTGCGTCACGATATGGCCGCCGCCGGGGCCGAGCTTTGGCTGCGTACGGCGCTGATCGACCTGACCCATGCGGACGGGGTGTTCACCGCCATCCTCGAAAAAGAGGGCACGCGCCACCGCATCACCGCGCGCAACCTCGTGCTGGCCACCGGCGGCAAGTCCATCCCCAAGATGGGTGCCACCGGCCTGGCCTATGACATCGCCGCGCGCTTTGGACATGCCATCTGCGAAACCCGCCCCGGGCTGGTGCCGCTGACCTTTCCCGACGGGCGGTTCAAGCCGCTCTCGGGGGTGGCATGCCCCGCGCGGGTGGCCTGCAACGGCACCGGTTTCGACGAGGCGCTGCTGTTTACCCATCGCGGATTGTCGGGGCCGTCGATCCTGCAAATCTCAAGCTATTGGCGCGAAGGCGACAGCCTGACGCTCGATCTGCTGCCCGGTAGGTCGCTGGCAGCCCTGTTGTCCGACAAGCGCCGAAGCGACGGCAAGAAACAGATCGCGACCGAACTGGCCCGCCACCTGCCGCAACGTCTGGTCGCCTATCTGGGCGACAGCCTCGATCTGTCCGGACGTCTGGGCGATCTTTCGGGTCCGCGCATCGCCGCGCTCGAGACCGCGCTGAAGTCCTGGCAGGTCCGTCCCGGCGGGTCCGAAGGCTATCGCACCGCCGAGGTGACGCTGGGCGGCATCGCCACCGACGCGATCTCGTCGCAGACCATGATGTCGGCGCAGCTGCCCGGCCTCTACATGATCGGCGAGGCGGTGGACGTCACCGGCTGGCTGGGCGGCTACAATTTCCAGTGGGCCTGGTCCTCGGGCTGGGCGGCGGGTCGGGCAATTGCCGCACGGTCCGACTGACCCCGATGGGAAAACCGCCCTCGCGCCCGCTTGCCTGCGCCGGACCATGCGCCCCGGCATCCCCCCATCGGTCGACGCACCACCTTGAAACCTTCCGCCAGCAAGGCCACCCTCAGCACATGTCCCGCCGCACCTCGACCTCCCCCCTGGCCGCCCTGCGGCGCGCGCTCGATGCGCAGGTGCCGCAGAAAGCCCTGCGCGACCTCACGAACCGCCTGACATACGGCCCGGACGCGCCGCTCAGCGATGAATGCATCTGGGTCGATCCGCTGGCGGTCAATCATTTCTACACCGGCCAGAAGGCCCGCCCGCTGCGGCGTGGCAATTCCGGCCAGGTCATTCCCGGCGACTGGGACCTCGACCGCGCCCCCTGGACCGAGACCGAAAAGGCGCAGTCCTGTCGCCTGCATTTCGTTCAGGGCGTGCCCTGGTCCGAAACCCCGATCTATGCCCGCCTGCTGCGCGAAATCGCCGCCGGCAAGCGCCCCGACGGGCTGAACAGCCAGGCCGACCTCGATGCGCGCTATGCAAGGCTCGATACGCTCTGGCACGACGCCCGGCGCAACGGGCTGTCACCGCGCAGCGAAACGCCCGCCGGCTACCGGCGCGAACATGGCGGCATCCTTGTGCATGTGGGCCGCGACGGCACCCTGATCCGGTCCGGCGGCGCGATGCACCGCTTCGCCATCGCGCGGCTTCTGGAACTGCCGAAGGTTCCGGCGCAACTGGGCGCGGTCCACCCCGAGGCGCTGGCCGCCGGGCATCTGCGGACGCTGCGTCAGCCGCCAAGTACCCGGGCGACCTGAGCCGCGAAGTCGTCGCCGCGTTGCTCGAAGTTGTCGTACTGATCGAAGCTGGCCGCAGCCGGTGCCAGCAACACCACCTCGCCCGGGCGCGCATCTTCCGCCGCGCGGGCCACCGCTGTCGCCATATCGGTGCAGACCTCGGCATCCAGCCCCGTCAGACCCATGGCGAATTGCGCCGCCTCGCGACCGATCACATAGGCCTTGGCGACATGGCCGAACCCCGGCTCAAGCGCGCCCAGACCGCCCTCTTTCATCAGCCCGCCACAGACCCAGCGCACCCGGTCAAAGGCCTGCAGCGCCTTCAACGCGGAATCCACGTTGGTCGCCTTGCTGTCGTTGACAAAGCGCACGCCGTCCCGCTCGGCGACGATCTGGCTGCGATGCGGCAGGCCCCTGAAGGTGTGCAGCGCCGCCTCGATCTGGCGCGGCCCCAGCGCGAGGCTGCGGCAGGCGGCGTAGGCCGCACAGGCATTCTGATGGTTATGCGCGCCCGGCAGCCCGGCGATGTCGCGCAGGTCGATCGACCCCACCTGCCGCCCCTTGCGCCATTCGGAAAGATACCCCTTCCGCGCGTAGACATGCCAGCCCGGCCCGGTCAGCTTCTGCCCCGATGACACGCGGATCACCCGGTCGTCGCTGCGCGCGGTCGACAGCTGATTGGCCAGGAACTGCCCCTCGCGCTCGTCGACGCCGATCACCGCGCGATCCGGCCCGCCCTCCGAGAACAGCCGCCGCTTGGCCGCGAAATAGCCGCCAAGCCCTGCGTGCCTGTCCAGATGATCGGGCGTAAGGTTGGTGAAGACCGCCACATCCGGCGTCAGCGCCCGGGCCAGTTCGGTCTGGTAGGACGACAACTCGAGCACCACCACGCCGCCCTCGCCCGGCGGATCGATATCCAGCACACCGCGCCCGATATTACCCGCCAGCCGCACGTCCCGGCCCGCCGCGTCGAGAATGTGATGGATCAGCGCCGAGGTGGTCGACTTGCCGTTCGACCCGGTGACCGCGATGACCTTGGGCGGCACGTCGAAACCGTCCCAGTCTCCCGCGCCCAGCGCGCGGAAGAACAGCCCGATATCGTTGTCGACCGGCACCCCCGCCGCGAAAGCCGCCGCGATCACCGGGTTCGGCGCCGGGTAAAGATGCGGAATGCCGGGGCTGGTGACCAGCAGCGTGAGGTCGTGCAGCGCGCCGGTATCCGCCAGCGCGCGGATCTCGAAGCCTTCCCTGGCGGCGGCCATGCGCGCGTCGGGGATGTCGTCCCAGACGATCGGCAGCGCCCCGCCCTGGCGCAGCGCGCGCGCAGTGGACAACCCGCTGCGCCCGAGGCCCAGGATGCCGATCTTCTCGTCCTCATAACCATGCACCGGTATCATGCGCGCGTCCCTTGCCCTTGCCTGCCTGTCATGTCTCAAGCGCCCGGCGCGCCTGGCCCGCTCAACGCACCTTCAGTGTCGCCAGCCCGATCAGCGCCAGGATCAACGAGATGATCCAGAACCGGATTACGATCTGCGGCTCGGCCCAGCCCTTCTTTTCGTAGTGGTGATGGATCGGGGCCATCAGGAAGACACGCTTGCCGGTGCGCTTGAAATACAGCACCTGGATGATCACCGACAGCGCCTCGACCACGAACAGCCCGCCGACGATGGCCAGTACGATCTCGTGCTTGGTGGCCACCGCGATGGCGCCCAGCGCGCCGCCCAGCGCCAGCGATCCGGTATCGCCCATGAACACCGCCGCGGGCGGCGCGTTGTACCACAGAAAGCCCAGACCGCCGCCGAAGATCCCCGCCGTGAAGATCAGCAGCTCGCCGGTGCCCGGGACGTAATGCACATCGAGATACTCGGTCACGTCGACCCGCCCCACCGCATAGGCGATGATCCCCAGCGTGCCCGCCGCGATCATCACCGGCATGATCGCCAACCCGTCCAGCCCGTCGGTCAGGTTGACGGCGTTGGCCGCCCCCACGATCACGATGATCGCGAAAGGCACGAAGAGAATGCCCATATCCAGCAGGAAGTTCTTGAAGAACGGAAAGGCCAGCTGTCCGGTCAATGCCTCGGGGTGATAGAGACTTGCCCAGAACCCCGCGATCCCGGCGATCAGAAAGCCCAGTCCCAGCCGGACCCGGCCCGATACCCCCGCCGAGGTCTGCTTCTTGACCTTGGCGTAGTCATCCGCAAAGCCGATGGCCGCGTAGGACATGGTCACGAACAGCACCAGCCACACGAATGGATTGTCAAGCCGCGCCCAGAGCAGCGTCGAGCTCAAGAGCGCGCCGACGATCAGAAGCCCCCCCATGGTCGGCGTTCCGGCCTTGGCCACATGCCCCTCGGGGCCATCGTCGCGGATCGGCTGGCCCTTGCCCTGCCTGCGTCGCAACACGTTGATCAGCGGTTGCCCGAACAGGAACCCGAAGACCAGCGCCGTCAGAAAAGAGCCACCGGCGCGAAAGGTGATGTAGCGAAACAGGTTGAACGCGCCGCCCCCGTCCGACAAGTCGGCCAGCCAGTATAGCATGAGGTGTGATCCCTTCTCAGATCGCCAGTGCAGATATCACTCTGGGTCAGCGCCGTGGCGCATTTTGCGAATTGCGTCAACCAGGCGACCCAGCCCCATCGACAGCGATGCCTTGACCAGCACCACATCCCCGGCATCGAGATCCCGCGCCAGCCTCAGCCGCATGTCCTCGACCTCCGGCGCCCAATGGCCGCGCTGGGTCTCGGGCAAGGCCTGCCAGAGCGCGCGCATCAGCGGGCCCACGCAATGCACCCGGTCGATCCGCGCCATCGCCGGATGCACCGCCAGCCCGACATGCATCGCCTCGGCCTCCGGGCCCAACTCCTTCATGTCGCCAAGATAGGCGATCCGGCGGCCCTTGCTGACGCGGCCCACATCGTGACGCGGCACCGCCCCGGCCAGAACCTCGAGTGCCGCCGCCATCGAGGCGGGGTTGGCGTTGTAGCTGTCGTCGATCAGCTCGAGCCAGGCATCGGTCGAGGCCATATCGAGGCTGATGCGTTCGCGATGCCCGCGTCCGGCCCCGGGCGTCCAGGTCCCCAGATCGCAAAGCGCCGTCGCCCGATCAAGCCCCAGCGCATCGACCGTGGCCAGCACCGCCAGCGCATTGACCGCGAAATGCCGCCCCGGCACGGCAACCTTGTAAAGCACGTCCTCGTCGCCAAGACGCATCCGCGCCACCGTGGCACGATCGCCCACCTTGATGTCGCGCGCGCGGCAGTCGCAGCCCTTTGTCACGCCGAAACTGACGCCGTGCGCGCCCTGCGCGCGCGCCGCCTCGGCCAGGATCGCTGCGGTCTCGCCGTCGCCGTTGAAGATCGCGGTGCCGTCCGGCTCCAGCCCCTGGAAGATCGCGGCCTTCTCGTGGGCGATGCCGTCGATATCCCCGAACGCCTCCAAATGCGCCGGTGCCACGATGGTCACCAGCGCCACATGCGGCCGCGCGATCCGCGCCAGCGGTGCGATCTCTCCGGGATGGTTCATGCCGATCTCGATCACCGCGAACTCGGTGTCCCTCGGCATCCGCGCCAGCGTCAGCGGCACCCCCCAATGGTTGTTGTAGGAGGCCTCGGCGGCATGGGTCCGGCCCTGCCCGCCCAGCACGCGGCGCAGCATGTCCTTGGTCGAGGTCTTGCCGACGGATCCGGTCACCGCCACCACCCGCGCGTCGGTCCGGGCCCGCGCCGCGCGGCCCAGCGCCTCGAGCGCGGCCTGCACATCGTCCACGATCAACAGCGGCGCGTCCTCGGCCACCCCCTCGGGCACATGATCGACCAGCGCCGCCGCCGCGCCGCCCGCCAGCGCTTCGGCGACAAAGTCATGCCCGTCCCGCGCCGCCTTCAGCGCCACGAACAGATCGCCTGGCTTCAGCGTCCGCGTGTCGATCGACACGCCCTTCGCGACCCAGTCCGACGTCGCGCGCCCGCCCGTCGCCGCCGCCGCCTCGGCGCTGGTCCAAAGGCTCATCGCTGGTTCCTCCGCGCAGGCCCCATGGCCTTTCCATTTTCCAAATACGCACACACCACACCGGCCCTCATGGCACACCGCCGTCAAGCGCGGCCACCGCGACAGAAGCCTGTTCGGCGTCGTCGAACGGATAGACCACGTCGCCGACGATCTGACCGGTCTCGTGGCCCTTGCCGCAGATCAGCAGCGCATCGCCCGGCTCAAGCGCATCGACGCCGCGCAGAATGGCCTCGGCGCGGTCGCCGACCTCGATGGCCCCGGGCGCGCCCGCCAGCACCTCGGCCCGGATCGCGCCAGGCACCTCCGAGCGGGGGTTGTCATCGGTCACGATGACCAGATCAGCATGGTCGGCAGCGGCCTGCCCCATCAACGGGCGTTTGCCCGCGTCGCGGTCGCCACCGGCGCCGACAATGGCCACCAGGCGGCCCATCACATGCGGGCGCAGCGCCTGGATCGCGGTCGCCACCGCGTCGGGCGTGTGGGCGTAATCCACGAACACCGTCGCGCCGTTCTCGCGGCTGGCGGCAAGCTGCATGCGGCCGCGCACCGTCACCAGCCGCGGCAGCACATCGAACACCGCATCGGCGCTTTCGCCGCAGGCGATCACCAGCCCGGCGGCGATCAGCACATTCTCGGCCTGGAACCCCCCGATGAGGTTCAGCCGCAACTGCCGGACGGCACCGCGATGACGCAGCCGAACATCCTGGCCCGTCGCATCGAAGCGCTGCGCCATCAGGCACAGATCCGCCCCCTCGGCGCGCCCCACGGTGATCAGGTCCTGACCGCGCGCCCGGGCGATGGCGGCCATGTCGATGCCGCGCGCATCGTCGATATTGACCACCGCCGTCGCGTCCTCGGGCAGCACCCGGGCAAACAGCCCGGCCTTGGCGGCAAAGTAATCCTCGAAACTGGCGTGATAATCGAGGTGATCCTGGGTGAAATTGGTGAACCCCGCCGCGCGCAGCTGCACCCCGTCGAGCCGGCGCTGCTCAAGCCCGTGCGACGACGCCTCCATCGCGGCGTGATCGACTCCCGCCGCCGCCGCCTGGGCCAGGGCGCGGTGCAGGGTGATCGGCTCGGGCGTGGTGTGTTTCAGCGGTGCGAACCAGTCGCCCTCGACCCCCGTGGTGCCCAGATTGACCGCCCTCAGGCCCAGCTCCTGCCAGATCATCCGGGTAAAGCTCGCGACGCTGGTCTTGCCGTTGGTGCCGGTCACCGCGACCATGGTCTCGGGTTGCCGTCCGAACCAGAGCGCCGCGGTATAGGCCAGCGCCTGGCGCGGATCGGCGGCGATGATCAGCGCCGCGTCCGAACCCTCGAGCACGTCGCGCGCGATCTCGGCGCCCTCGGCATCGGTCAGGATGGCCGCCGCGCCCTGTCGCAGCGCGTATTGGATGAATTCGCCGCCATGCACCCGTGTGCCCGGCAGCGCCGCAAACAGGGTGCCTTCCTTCACCTCTCGGGAATCGACCGCAAGGCCGCTGATCTGGACCTCGCGCCCGCCGCGCGCGGTCAGGCCCAGTTCGCTCAATGGTTTCAAGCTGTTCTCCACGTCCATCGTCCCGCCCCGCAAATCGTCCGATGGCGCAGGCCGCGCGCGGCCTGCCCCGACAACCTGTTGCCCTGTTTCACCCCTTGGTTTCAAGGGGCAAGACCGGCTCAGTCCGATGCCAGATGCATCGGATCGGGGGTGCCGTAATCGGGACGCAGGCCCAGAAGCGGCGCGATCCGGCCGATCATCTCGGCGGCCACGGGCACCGCTGTCCAGCCCGCGGTGCGGCGCGGCTTCTCGCCCATGGTGTCCACCGGTTCGTCCAGCGTGACGATCAGAACGTATTCGGGGTCGTGGGCCGGAAACATCGTGGCGAAGGTCGCGATCACCTTGTCATTGTAATAGCCGCCGCCGCGTTCCTTGGGCTTGTCGGCGGTGCCGGTCTTGCCGCCCACATGGTAGCCCTTGACCTCGCCGAAGCTGGCGGTGCCCTCGGTGACCACCTTGCGCAACATGATCCGCGACCGCTCTGCCGAGCGTTCGGACATCACCCGCGGGCCGTATTGCGGGCCGGTCTGCTTGAGCAGCGTGGGCTTGACCGCGAAGCCGCCATTGGCCACCGCCGAATAGCCCGCCGCAAGATGCAGCGGCGACGCCGACAGGCCGTGGCCGTAGGAAATCGTCACGCTCGACAGGTCGGTCCAGCGCTTGGGAAGCAGCGGCTTGCCGCCCTCGGCCTCGGATATCTCGAACGGGGTCGGCTCGAAAAAGCCCAGCCGTTTCAGGAAATCCTGCTGCCGCGGCGTGCCGATCTGCAGCGCCAGTTTCGCGGTGCCCCGGTTCGAACTTTTGACGATGATGTCCTCGACGCTGAGCGTGCCGTAGTTCTTGCCGTGAAACTCGCCGATATTGAACCCGCCGACGCGCATCGGCGGTCTGGTGTCGATCATCGTGCCGGGAGCCACCAGGCCCAGCTCCATCGCCTGGGCGGCGGCGAAGATCTTGAAGGTCGAGCCAAGCTCGTAGACGCCCTGCACCGCGCGGTTGAACAGCGGGCTGTCGGCGGGCGTGCCTTCGGTTGGCGGCGCCGGACGGTCGTTGGGATCGAAGCTTGGCAGCGACGCGATCGAGATCACCTCGCCGGTATGCACATCCATCAGCACCGCGGCGGCGCCCTTGGCGTTCATCAGCATCATGCCGCCGGTCAGGACCCGCTCGACCGCGGCCTGCACCGTCAGGTCCAGCGACAGCTGCAGCGGCGCGCCTTCGCGGGCCGGATCGCGCAGCGCGTCGTTGAAATAGCGCTCGACCCCGGCGGTGCCCACGACCTCGGCGGAATGCACGCCCTCCTGGCCGAAGCGGGTGCCGCCCATCACATGCGCGGCCAGCGACCCGTTGGGATACAGCCGCAATTCGCGCGGCCCGAACAACAGCCCCGGCTCGCCGATGTCATGCACCGCCTGCTTCTGCTCGGGGCTGAGTTTCTTGCGTACCCAGACGAACTTGCGCTTGCCCGAGAAGTCCCTGAGCAGGCGCTCCTTGTCGAGATCGGGGAAGATGGCCGCCAGCGCCTCGGCGGTGCGTTCCGGCTCGATCATCTGCTGCGGATGCGCGTAAAGCGAAAAGGTTTCCATGTTGGTGGCCAGGATGCGGCCGTTGCGGTCGACGATATCGGCGCGCTGCGACACGATCGAGGCCCCTTCGGTCTGCGCGCGCGGCTCTGCCGGCTCCGACGCCGCCAGCGTGGCCATGCGCGCCCCGGTCACCGAGAAGGCACAGAAGAACGCCACCCCCAGAACCAAGAGCCGCCCCTCGGCGCGCAACCGCGAACTGTCGCGCATCTGCTCGTGCCGGATGCGCAGGTTCTCGCGTTCGATGGCATCGGGGTTTTCGCCCTTCTGGCGGGCCTCTAGGATGCGCGCAAGCGGGCGCAGGGGTGTGCGGATCATGGGCGCTGCCCTCCTTGGCTGGACAGATCGACAGGTTGGGTCAGCTCCATCACCGGTGGGGCCGGGTACGAGATCTGATCGACGCGCCCGAACTGGTCGGGGCGGAACGACAACAGGCCCAGCCGCTCGAAATTCAGCTCGGCCAGATCGCGCAGCCGGTCGGGCCGGTTCAGAAACGCCCACTCGGCGCGCAACACGCCAAGACGTTCGCGGTTGGCCCCGATGGCGCGGCGCAGATCCTGCACCTGCGACAGGGTCTCCTGCGTCTTGTAGTTCTCGTGGTAGGCCCAGAAGGCCAGCCCGATCACCGACATGAAGGTGAGGATATAGAGAAACGTGCGCATCAGCGTCCGCCTTTCCTGAGTTCAGGCATGTTCAACGACTTCGAGTCGATCTCGCCCGGGGGCGCGTCGGTGCGGCGTGCGACCCGCAGCTTGGCCGACCGCGACCGGGGGTTTTCGGCCAATTCCGCGGCGTCCGGCCCGATGGCCTTTTTCGAGATCAGTTCGAATTGCGGATCGGGTTCATCGCCCTGCGGTTGAAAGCGGTTGGCGCGGCCCATCTGGCCGGCGCGCGACTGCAGGAACCGTTTGACCATGCGATCCTCGACCGAATGGAAGGTCACGACCGCCAGCATG
The DNA here is from genome assembly GCF_054482575.1 of Roseivivax sp. CAU 1753. Taxonomy (NCBI): domain Bacteria; kingdom Pseudomonadati; phylum Pseudomonadota; class Alphaproteobacteria; order Rhodobacterales; family Roseobacteraceae; genus Roseivivax; species Roseivivax sp. CAU 1753. Next base: position 1,016,478 of record NZ_JBTLRF010000001.1, read on the forward strand.
CCGCCGGGCTTCAGCGCCCGTTCCGCCGCCATCAACCCTTCGTAGAGCGCGCGGTATTCGTCGTTCACCGCGATGCGCAGCGCCTGGAAGGACCGCGTCGCGGGGTGGGACTGGTTGGGCTTGGGGCGCGGCAGGCAGCCCTCGATGATCCCGGCCAGCCGCAGCGTCGTGGTGATCGGCTCGATGTCGCGCTCGCGCAGGATGGCCTTGGCGATACGACGCGAGGCGCGTTCCTCGCCATAGGTGAACAGGATGTCCGCCAGCGCCACCTCGTCGGCTTCGTTGACCAGATCGGCCGCCGATGGCCCGTCCTGCCCCATCCGCATGTCGAGCGGACCGTCACGCATGAAGGAAAATCCACGCTCGGCCAGATCGAGCTGCATGGACGACACGCCAAGGTCCAGAACGACCCCGTCGACGCCCGTCGCCACGTCGTCCATCTGTGCGAAGTTGGCCTCGACCACGCGGATCTTGCCGCCGTAGTCCGGCAGCCAGTCGGCGGCCATCTGGTGCGCCAGAGGATCGCGGTCGATACCGATGACCTGCTCGGCCCCCGCCGCGATCAGGCCGCGCGCATAGCCGCCCGCGCCGAAGGTGCCGTCGATCCACACGCCCCGCACCGGCGCCACCGCGGCCAGGAGCGGTCGCAGCAGAACAGGCACATGCGGCGCATCAGGCTGGGGCGCGGTGCCCGTGGTCATGGGTCAGTCTCCCGATGCAGGCTTTTCCGGCAGAAAGGTCAGCGGATCCACGTCTTCGGGAAGCTTGTCGAGCCACTCGTCGGTGCGGGATTGCTCGACCTCCTGATAGGTTTCGGGGTTCCAGATCTGGAAGGTGTCGCCCGAGGCGATAAAGAAGGCTTCGCTGTCCAGCGAAACGCCGATCTTGTCGCGCAGTTTCTGGGTCATCACGAAGCGGCCGGTCTCGTCGACGGCGGCGTCCACGCTGAGGCCCGAATAAAGCCGTTCCAGCATCTTGCGCTCGTTCGACCCGCGCTGCAGGGCCTCGATCCGCTCTTCGACGTCCTCGATGGCCTGGATCGTGTAGCATTCAAGGTATTTGCGGCGGTGATCGCCATAGACGATCACGAATTCAGGGGATTTGCCGGTATCCCAGCCCGGGTCGCCCGCTTCGAGGACACGGCGAAAAGAGGCCGGAATCGAGACCCGCCCCTTCTTGTCCACCTTCTGGTGGCCTTCACCTCTGAACCTCAGCCTGCGGCCCACTGCCCGGCCCCTTCACTGTCTGCCCCCGAAACGGAAAAACGGCGAGTTGATCTGCTGCCATTGATCAACCCGCCGCCTTGGTCCCGCTTGGGCGGGAGGATCCCGATCGCGCGCGCCACCTGGGGGGATGCTGCTCGCCCGCGCGCCGGAATTCGGTTTTGTCGACGAGAGCGAGGTGCCTGTATGAAACCCGCTCTATTATTTTTATTCGGGAGAAGTGTTGCGGTTGGTTTTTGTGTCCGCTGTCTTCCCTGCCCTCGTCGATGAAACATGGATGGCATGGGATTTTATGGGGCGCAACGGTTTTTTTGCCGCTTCCGGCACCGGATATTGTTCCGCGGTCCCGGTTTGAACAACATCTTGACGCAGGTCGATGCGCGGATTCCAGCCTATATAGACGCGATTTACCCAAAGACCACCATATGTAGCGACCCATCGCGCCGACCAACCAGGCCCATGAATTCCAAGAATTTTTCTTCCAGGGCGATTTCCTATGTCCTCGATTGCTCAAAAGTCCTGCATTCTGTGGCGAAACGAACACACCAAAACGCGGGAATCCCGGTGAATCACCCGCAATTCCCGGAATCACCCCGATGCAGAACCGCAATTCCCCGCCCGCGACCCATCCCATCCCATACGGGTGCCCATCATTTCCCAAACCGGCGCCTTCCAGGACCGGACACCGGGACCGAAACGCCGATCCCCGACGCGAAAGTCCGGTCTTGCCACATCGGCTCTTGATTTCACCCCGCGACGCTTCTAGGCGAGGGACGCCTCGGTCCGGGTGTCATGCCCGGTGAATAGGGAACGTGGTGAAACTCCACGGCTGCCCCCGCAACTGTCAGCGGCGAGCGCGCGCGGCACATGCCACTGGGCCAGATCGCCCGGGAAGGCCCGCGTAGCGTGATGACCCGTGTAGCCAGGAGACCTGCCGCGGCGATCACCCTTTTCGGGCGCGGGGCGCGTCCCGGGAAACGGCCTTCCGGCGTGGTGATACTCTATTCGCCGTTCACCGGGGGGGCCTGCCCTTTCCAAGAACACATCACAGACTGGCCCCGGACGCCTGCACTGGCTTCGGGGCACGGAAAGGAAAGGACAGACATGTCCCGTTTCTTGCTTGGCGTTTCCGCCATAGCGCTGCTCATGCCAGCCGCCGCCCGGGCCGAGGTTCTCGACCTTGCCCCGATCACCGTCTACGGCAATGTCGGCAGTCTGCCGCTGTCGCGCACCGGCGCAACCGTGTCGATCATCGACGCCGAAGAGCTTGAGGACGCGCCGTCGGAAAACCTGGCCGAGACGCTGGCCCAGATCCCGGGCGTCACCTATTCGCAGAACGGCCCCACCGGACAGACCGGCTTCGTGCGCCTTCGCGGCCTGCCCCAGCGCTATGCGCCGGTACTGCTGAACGGCATCAACATCTCGGACCCGACCGGCGTGCAGACGCAGTTCGACTTCGGCAACATCCTGCAGGGCGGCCTTGGCAGCGTCGAGATCGTCAAGGGCGCGCAATCGGCGCTCTATGGCTCTGACGCGGTTGCGGGCGTGATCGCGCTGACCGGGGCCACCGCGCCGCGCGATCCGGGCCGCTTCCTGACGCTGGGCGCGGAATACGGCAGCTTTGATACGCTGCGCACCCAGATCGAGGCCGGGTTCGCCACCGAACGCGTGGGCGTCGCCTTCTCTGTGGCAACGCTCGATGCCAGCGGCCCGTCGGCCATCGCCAGGGGTGGCAATGTCAGCCTGTTCGACCCGGTGACCTTTGCCAGCGCCAGCCCGGAATACGACTATGACGAAGACGACGCCGTCTCGGGCCGCCAGTTCACCTTCGATGCCTATGTCGATGCGACCGACACCATAAGGCTGGGCCTGACCGGCTTTGGCCAGCGGTTCCTGTCGGACTACGATCAGGGCTTTGCCGATTACGATTCCGTCACCGGCGCGGTGCTGACCGACCCCGAAACCGGCGATACCGAAACCGACCAGCGCGGCCTGCGCGCCTATGCCGAGATCGAGGCGCTGGGTCTTTTCCACACCATCGAGGCGTCGCGCTTCGAGATCGACCGCGCCTCGACCAATACCTTCGGCACCAACGACTTCGACGGCAGCCGCACTGACTTTGGCTATGTCGGCGAATGGGCCTTCGGCAGCGGCTCGATCCTCAGCTTCGGCCTCGACCGCAAGACCGAGGAGGCCGACGCGGCCCCCGACGACGTGACGGTCACCGGCTATTTCGGCGAGGTGGTCTATGCCGCGCGCCCCGATCTCGACCTGTCGCTGTCGCTGCGCCGCGACGACCATTCGGAGTTCGGCGAATTCGTCGCCGCGCGTGCCGCCGCCACGTGGCGCGCCCGACCGGATCTGACCTTCCGCGCCAGCGTTGCCAACGGCTACCGCGCGCCGTCGCTCTACGAGCTGTTCGATCCCACCTACGGCAATGCGTCGCTCGATCCCGAGGAAAGCATCACCGCCGATCTGGGCGTCGAGAAGACCTTCGACAACGGTGCCGCGCTGACCGCCACACTGTTTTATGCCGAGATCGAAGAGCTGATCGCCTTCGACTTCGTGGCGGGCTATCAGCAATCGAACGGCATCTCGGTCAGCCGCGGGGTCGAGCTTTCGGGGCTCTATCCCGTCTCGGACCGGCTGACCCTGACCGGGGCCTTCACCTATACCGACGCCCGCGAAGCGGATGACGACCCGCAGGTGAACGTGCCGCGCTACGACCTCAGCCTCGGCGTGCAGGCGGACATCACCGACCGGCTGTCCGGCGGCATGACGCTGCGCCACGTGGCCGACCTGCCCCCGGCCTCGAACGCCGCCTTCGGCACCGAGACACTGGACGATTACACCGTCGTCAACGCCCAGGCCTCCTATGCCATCCGCGATGGGATCGAGGCCTATCTGCGGGTCGAGAACCTGTTCGACACCGACTACGAGATCCTGCCCGACTACGAAGCGCCCGACCGCTCAGCGTATTTCGGGATCCGTGCGTCGTTCTGAGCGCATAACGCGCAAAGCCGCGCTGGCCTTGGCCGGTGCGGCTTTGGCGGCGTCTGTCTGGACGTCGGCAATGGCGCAGTCGGGTGCGGATATCGCACCGGCGCGCGTGGTGTCGCTCAATGTCTGCACCGATCAGCTGGCCTTCCTGCTCGCCGCCCCGGGGCAGTTGGTGTCGGTGTCCCGCCTCGCCCGTGATCCGCGCTCGTCCTCCTATGCGGCGGACATGGCGCATTTGCCCACCAACGGCGGCGGCGCCGAAGAGGTAGTGCTGCTGGCCCCCGACCTGGTCCTTGCGGGCACCTTCACCACCCGCGCGACGGTCGCGATGCTGAAGCGGCTGGGCTATGACGTCGCGGTCTTCGCGCCGGTCACGTCGCTGGACGAGGCCGCCGCCAACATGGCCCGCATGGGCGCGCTTCTGGGCCGCGACGATGCGGCGTCTGCCATGATCGCCGATTTCAACGCCCGCCGCGCGGCGATCCGGCCTGCCAAGGCGGGACCGCGCACCCTGCTTTATTATCCCATGGGGGCCACCGCGGGCCGCGGCACCATGGCCGATGCCCTGCTTGAGGCGGCGGGGCTGACCAACATCGCCGCCGAAATGGGCCTGACCTACGGCACCCTGCATCTGGAAGAGGCGGTGCTGTCGAACCCGGAGCTGATCCTTGTTCCGCAGGCCTATGCCCGCCCGACCCGTGCCACCGATGCGCCCCGCCATCCGGCCCTGCGCCGCGCCGGGGCCGTCCACGAAATCGACGCCGGGGCCGACTGGAGTTGCGAGACCCCGGCCCTGCTGGACGCCATTGCGCGCCTGAAGACCCTGGCCGAGGCGACGCGGTAATGCGCAGCCTCGTCCCCTTCCTCGGCCTTGGGCTTGTCGCAGCACTGCTCTTTGTCGCCTCGCTTCTGGTGGGCTACGCGCCGCTGTCGCTGCCAGAGGCGCTGGCCGCGCTGTTCGGGCAAGGCGACGCGCTGACCGTCATCGTGATGCAGGACATCCGCCTGCCGCGCGCGCTGCTGGCCGCGTTGGTGGGGGCCGCGCTTGGCATGTCGGGCGCGGCGATGCAGGGCTATCTGCGCAACCCCTTGGCCGAGCCGGGCCTGATCGGTGTCTCGGGCAGCGCCGCCCTGGGCGCGGTCATCGCCATCCAGACCGGCCTTGCGGGTGCTTTCGCGCTGGCGCTGCCGCTGGTGGCGCTGGTGTTCGCGGCCTCTGCCGTGGCGCTGCTTCTGGTGCTGGCGGGGCCGCGCGGCGGGTCGCTGACCCTGATCCTCGCGGGCATCGCGGTGTCGTCCCTGGCGGGCGCGCTGACCGCGCTGGTGCTGAACCTGTCGCCCAATCCCTATGCCGCCGCCGAGATCGTGTTCTGGCTTCTGGGCTCGGTCGCGGACCGCGCCATGTCGCATGTGTGGCTGGCCGGCCCGGTGATCGTGGCGGGCATGGCGCTGCTGGCCACCTCGGCGCGGAGCCTCGATGCGCTGACCCTGGGGGAAGACGCCGCCGAGGCGCTTGGCGTGTCGCGCCGCGCCCTGCGGGTCAAGGTCCTGCTGGGCACCGCCGCCGCCGTGGGGGCCGCCACCGCCGTCGCGGGCGCCATCGGCTTCGTCGGGCTGGTGGTGCCGCATCTCTTGCGCCCCGCGATGCGCGCGCGCCCCGGTGCGCTGCTGCCCGCCAGCGCGCTTGGCGGCGCGGCGTTGCTGCTGGCCGCCGACCTTGCCGTGCGGCTTGTCCTGCCCGAACGGGATCTCAAGCTGGGGGTGGTGATGGCGCTGATCGGCGCGCCGCTGTTCCTGCACCTGATCTTTCGCACGCGAAAGGATTTGATGTGACGCTTTTGACCCTCGATGGCCTGACCGTGCGCCGGGGGGCCTGCCCCGTGGTCGATGCGGTCGACCTGCGCGTGGCACCGGGCGAGGTGCTGGGCCTTTTGGGGCCGAATGGCGCGGGCAAGACCACGCTGATGCGCGGCGCGTTGGGGTTGATGCGCGCCGAGGGCGCATCGTCGCTGGCCACCCTGAACGCGCGCGCCCGTGCCCTGGCCTGCGCCTGGCTGCCGCAGGCCCGCGAGATCGCCTGGGGTCTGCGCGTCGAGGATGTGGTGGCGCTTGGACGGATGCCGCATGGCAGCGGCAGGACCGAGGCCGACCGCGCCGCCGTGACCCGCGCCATCGACCACATGGGCCTTGCCGGGTTTCGCCACCGCATCGCGACCGAACTGTCGGGCGGCGAACAGGCCCGCGTCCTCATCGCCCGCGCATTGGCCCAGGAGGCCCCGCTGCTGATGGCGGATGAACCGATCGCGGGTCTTGACCCCGCCGCCCAGATCGCCACGCTGCAGGTGTTCGGCGATCTGGCCCGCGCGGGCGGCGCGATCCTGACATCGCTGCACGATCTCGGGCTTGCCGCGCGCTACTGCACCCGGCTTGTGCTGCTCGACCAGGGCCGCAAGGTCGCCGACGGTGCGCCGCGCGACGTGCTGACCGAGGCCAACCTTGCCCGGGTCTTCCACCTTGACGCGCGCATATCTGAGACCCCGCGCGGGCTGATCATCGAACCCGTCGGGGTGCTGGCATGACCGGCCCCCGCCCCGCCGCAACGCCCGCGCGTCCCCGCGCCGCGCCCGCGCCCGAACAGGAGTGACATGATGGACAAGCTGACAGCCTTTCTCGACCGGGGCGGGCCCGCGCTTTGGGTGATCGCGGGCCTGTCGGTGGTGACGCTGGCGATCATCCTGTGGAAGACCTGGGCGCTGGTGCGCATGGGCGCATGGCGGCGCGGACCGGCGGAACGGGCGGTCACGCTGTGGGAAGAAAACCGGCACGACGCGGCAGTGGCGGCGCTGGCCGGGCGGTCGGGCCTGCGGGCGCGGGTGCTGCGCGCCACCATCCACGCCGCCCGCACCCGCCCCGCCGAGGCCGCCCGCGAAGAGACGTTGCGCATGGCCCGCGCCATCCTGATGGAGGCAGGCACCGGGCTGCGCGCGCTTGACCTTATTGCCACCATCGCGCCGCTGGTCGGGCTGCTGGGCACCGTGCTTGGCATGATCGACGCGTTCCAGGCCCTGCAGGAGACCGGCGCGCGAGCCGATCCCGCGGCCCTTGCGGGCGGCATCTGGGAGGCGCTTCTGACCACCGCCGCCGGCATGGCCGTGGCGATCCCGGCCTCGGTCGCGCTGTCGTGGTTCGATTCGGTCACCGACCGGGTTGCCCATGACCTTGACGATCTGGCCAGCCGGATCCTCAACGGCGCATGAGCCTCGGGCTGGCATATGCACGCGGGCGCAGGCGGCCTCCGTCGCTGACGCCGATGATCGACGTGGTGTTCCTGCTTTTGGTCTTTTTCATGCTGGCGGCGCGGTTCGGCGCCGATCAAGCGCTGGCGCTGGCACCGGGCGGCACCGGGGCGCTGGCCTATACCGGCCCGCCGCGTCTGGTCGCGGTGGGACCTGAGGGGCCGACGCTGAACGGGCAAAAGGTCGACGGCGATGTCTTGATCGCGGCGCTGCGCGATCTGACCCGGGGGCCGGACGATGTGATCGTGCTGCGCGGCACGCAGACCGCGACGACCGCCGATCTGGTGGCGATGATTGCGATGCTGCGCGGCGCAGGCTTTGACGCGCTGGCGGTGGTCGAATGATGCGCGCGCGGCTCGTGCCACGCCGCCGCCGCACCGCGCGCGAGACGGTGGTGCCGATGATCAACGTGGTCTTCCTGCTGCTGGTGTTCTTCCTGCTGACCGCCCAGATCGCCCCCGCGCCACCCTTCGATCTGACCCTGCCCGAAGCGTCCGCCGAGGCCGCCGAGCGTTCGACCGGCCCGCTTTATGTCGCTGCTGACGGACGGCTGGCCCTGGGCGATCTGCGCGGCGCGGCGGCCCTTGCGGCGGCGGCGATGGCGGGTGCGGTGCATCTCGAGGCCGACGCCGCGCTGCCCGCCCGCGACCTTGCGCGGCTGCTGGCCCGCCTTGCGGACGCGGGCGCGACCGAGATCACCATCGCAACCGACGCGCCGCCCACATGAGGGTGCTCGAGGCCCTTGCCTTTGGCAGCTGCGCCGCTGTGCTGCATGTGGCGGCCTTTGCGCTGGTGACGCTGAGCGAGGCTCCGGGTTCGGTGGGGGGCGGCGACGGCGGCGCGGCGGATGCGACGGTGCTGGCCACCGGCGGGCAGATCGCCGCGCTGGTCGCCCGGTGGCAGCAATCGCCCGACGCGGTGCAGGCGGTTGCGGCCCCCGTGCCGCCACGGTCGGACGTGGCACCGCGCCGCGACACGCCGCAGGCCCCGGTGCCGCGGCGTCTGGCACAGCCGGGCACGCTTGTCGCGACCGACACCGCGGAGGGACGCACGGCACCCGCACCGGACCTGCCCGCGCCGCCGCCGCCCGCACCTGCCGCCCTTGTCGCGCCCGAGAGCCTGGCCGCGCTGCCGGTGCCCCGGCCCGACGCGCTGGCCAGCCCCCGCCTGCCCGATCCCGCAACACCGCGTCTGGTGGCCCCCGCGCCGATGCGCCGCCCGGATGCCGCACGAGAGGCGGCGCCGCAGGCCATGACGCAGACCGCGCGGGCATTGACCGACCCGACCAACACCGCGTCCCTGGCACCGGACCGGTCCGCCCGTCCGGCGCTGCGCCCCGACACGCTTGCGCCCCCGCCACAGGCGCGCCCGGCCAAGGCCAGACCATCCGGCCCGCAACCGGCCCCGCCCGCGCGCGCCGCGCAACGGGCCAAGGGGGCGGGCGCGACGGCGGCTCCGGCCCCTAAAGCGCAGGTCAGGACACAACCCAAGGCGCAAGCCGGGCCCAGCGCGGGTCAGGTGCAGGCGGCGCAGGCGCAGTGGGGCGCGCAGATCCGCAGCGCGGTGGCGCGGGCACAACGCTACCCCGGCAACACCCGTGCGACGGGTCGGGCGACGGTCCGGCTGGACGTCGCGCCTTCGGGCCAGCTGCGCGCGGTGCGACTGGTGCAATCGTCAGGACATTCGGCGCTCGATCAGGCGGCGCTGACGGCGGCGCGGCGTGCCCGCCTGCCCCGCGCGCCGGGAATTCTGCGTGCGGCCAGCTACAGTTTCAATCTGCCATTGAGTTTCGCCCGCCGCTGATCGCGCATTCCGGGCGCACGCGCCGCATCGCAGCGTTAGCGGGTGTCATTTCTGCCTGAAAAGCGTGCAAATCGGGGTCCATGACGTTAGGTCAAAGGCCCGGCCACCTCAGGAACCTTTTTCAAAGCATTGTTTTTGAACTACTTTAACTATGCGCGAGACGCATATCAGGTTTGAACCAATTGTTATTGTGCAACTGCAGCATTGGCCCCATCTTCAATCCAACAGACGAACACATACCCAAAAGGTTTCACACCATGGCACACGCACAGACACAGACTGACGCTTCCCGCGGCGGCTTCTTTGCTCGCCTGATCGACGACATCCGCGACCGCCGTGCACGGCGTCGCATCTACGTGCAGACGCTTACCGAACTGCAGCGCCTTTCCGATCGCGAACTGAACGATCTGGGTCTTGGCCGCTCGCAGCTTCCGAATGTCGCATGGCAGGCAGCCTACGAGCGCTGAGCGCAACATATTCAGCGGTCGGTCGACACGGCCTGTCCGCAACACAGGTCTTCTTGCAGGCATCCTGCAGGACTTCAACACGGGAAAGCAGCGTTTTCCCACCATATTCGAGAGCTGATGTCCTCCCCTGAGGCTCTCGGACAAAAGCGGCGGCACGTTTCTCCTCCCTGGTGTCGCCGCACCTTATTCGAAGCCCGGACGCGCTTGCGGCCCGCGCTTCACCAGAGCTGAAGGCCTTCTCCTCCCTTGGGCCTTTGGACCCTGCGGCGGTTCCCCGTTTCCTCCTCCCTGAGGGGACCGCCGCTTCCAGTTTTCGCCCCGGCGCTTCGGCCCGCGGCACACGAGACGGAGCCCCCTCTCCTCCCTTGGGGTCTTCGATAGCGGCGGTGGCTCCCTCCTCCTCCCTTGGGGGCCGCCGTCCACAACCATTCGGAGGGCATGATCGCCATGGCGCGGATGCTTTCTACACGAGACGAAGGCCCTTCTCCTCCTCCCTGAGGGCTTTCGGAACTGGCGGCGATCCTCTCTCCTCCCTGGGGATCGCCGCTTTCAGGAATACGCCAGCGGCACGATGCCGTGGCGACAGGACTGAAGGCCCTCCTCCTCCCTGGGGCCTTCGGGATCGGCGGCGGCCCTCTTTCTCCTCCCTTGGGGGGTCGCCGCCACTCTATCCTGGCCTCGGCAGGCGCAACGCGCGTGCCCGGGCCGACGAGACGAAGGCCTCACCTCCTCCCGGGGTCTTCCATCTGGCGGCGGTCCTTTTTTCTCCTCCCTTGGGGCCGCCGCCGCTTTTTGTCCCCGCTCGACCACCCGACTTGCGCCTTTCGGCCCCCGCATCTGCGTGCGGCGCTTTCCCTTGCGCCCGCGCTTCGCTAGGAAACAGGGCAACGAGACGAAGGAGGCTTGGGCACACCATGGCGATGGACAAGAATTTCGACGCGGCATCCGCGGAACAGCGCATCTGCGAGGACTGGGACAAGGCCCGTGCCTTTGCCGCGGGCGCGAATGCCGCGCCAGGGGCGCAGACCTTTTCGATCATGATACCGCCGCCGAACGTGACCGGCAGCCTGCACATGGGGCACGCCTTCAACAACACCTTGCAGGACATCCTCGTGCGCTGGCACCGGATGCAGGGGCACGACACGCTGTGGCAGCCCGGCACCGATCACGCGGGCATCGCCACGCAGATGGTGACCGAGCGCGAAATGGCCGCCAACAACGAGCCCACCCGCACCGAGATGGGCCGCGCGGCGTTCCTCGACCGGGTCTGGCAGCAGAAGATCGCTTCGCGCGGAACGATCATCGGGCAGTTGAAACGGCTCGGCGCGTCCTGCGACTGGTCGCGCGAGGCGTTTACCATGTCCGGCGCGCCCAATGCGCCCGCGGGCGAAGACGGCAACTTCCACGACGCGGTGATCCGGGCCTTCGTCGACATGTACGAGAAAGGCCTGATCTATCGCGGCAAGCGGCTGGTCAACTGGGACCCGCAGTTCGAAACCGCGATTTCCGACCTCGAGGTCGAGAATGTCGAGGTGCAGGGGCATATGTGGCACTTCAAGTACCCGCTGGCGGGCGGGGCCACCTATACCTATGTGGAAAAGGACGAAGACGGCACTGTGCTGTTCGAGGAAGAGCGCGACTACATCTCGATCGCCACGACGCGGCCCGAAACGATGCTGGGCGACGGCGCGGTTGCGGTGCACCCGTCGGACACGCGCTACGCGCCGATCGTCGGCAAGCTCTGCGAGATCCCGGTGGGGCCGAAAGAGGACCGCCGCCTGATCCCGATCATCACCGACGAATACCCCGATCCGACCTTCGGCTCGGGCGCGGTGAAGATCACCGGCGCGCATGATTTCAACGACTACGCGGTGGCCAAGCGCGGCGGCATCCCCTGCTACCGGCTGATGGACGCGCGCGGCGCGATGCGCGACGACGGCGAGGCCTATGCCAATGCCTCGGCCATGGCGCTGGCGGTCGCGCGGGGCGAAGAGACGCTGACCGAGGCCGAGGCCGACGCGGTCAACCTCGTGCCTGACGACCTGCGCGGGCTCGACCGGTTCGAGGCGCGCAAGAGGGTCGTGCGGCAGATCACCGACGAAGGGCTCGCCGTGATGGTCCCCGCCCACGATCCGCGGCTGGGCAAGAAGGCCGCAAAGCCGCTCGCCCCCGAGGAAGGCGGCGAAGCACGCGCGGCGGACCTGGTGCCGCTGGTCGAGGAAAAGCTGATCATGCAGCCCATGGGCGACCGCTCGAAGGTGGTGATCGAGCCGATGTTGACCGATCAGTGGTTCGTAGATGCCGAAAAAATCGTCGGCCCCGCCCTCGATGCGGTGAAGGACGGCACCGTCGCGATCCTGCCCGAGCGCGACAAGAAGGTCTATTTCCACTGGCTCGAGAATATCGAGCCCTGGTGCATCTCGCGGCAGCTCTGGTGGGGGCACCAGATTCCGGTCTGGTACGGTCTCGACGTGTTCAACACCGGCTTCGTCGATGACGAGGGCGACGGCGATCTTGACGAGGTCGAACTGGGCCGCCTGCTGATCGACCGCGCCTTCAACCATGCCGATCCGACGTTCCATTGCGCCGCCGATCTGGACGCGGTGGCCGACAAGTTCCATGCGGACCTGCGCGCCCTGCCCGCGCCGCTGCACGCCGCGCGCGTGGTCGAGGTTGCCGATCGCGACGCCGCCATCCACCTGCTCGCGGAGAGCCTGGCGGACTACAATGTCAACCAGGACCCGACGCATCTGGTCTACCCGGTCTGGCGCGATCCCGACGTGCTCGATACCTGGTTTTCCTCGGGGCTGTGGCCGATCGGCACGCTGGGCTGGCCCGAACAGACGCCGGAGCTTGCGAAATATTTCCCGACATCGGTGCTGATCACCGGTTTCGACATCATCTTCTTCTGGGTCGCCCGGATGATGATGATGCAATATGCCGTGGTCGGGCAGCGGCCCTTCGACACCGTCTATGTCCATGCCCTGGTGCGCGACGAGAAGGGCAAGAAGATGTCCAAGTCGCTGGGCAACGTGCTTGATCCGCTTGATCTGATTGACGAATACGGCGCGGACGCGGTGCGGTTCACGCTGTCGTCGATGGCCGCCATGGGCCGCGATCTGAAGCTGTCGAAAGAGCGGATCGCGGGCTATCGCAACTTCGGCACCAAGCTTTGGAACGCCTGCCGGTTCGCCGAGATGAACGGCGTCTTCGAGGGCCGCAGCGCCACCGCCATGCCCCCCGAAGCGCGCGAAACCGCCAACCGGTGGATCATCGGCGAAACCGCCCGCGTGCGCGAAGCCGTCGACGAGGCGCTGGCGCAATTCCGCTTCAACGACGCCTCGAGCGCGCTTTACGCCTATGTCTGGGGCGTGGTTTGCGACTGGTACGTGGAGTTCTCCAAGCCGCTCTATGCCTCCGAGGATGCAGCCGTGATCGCCGAAACGCGCGCCACGATGGGCTGGGTTCTGGACCAGTGCATGATCCTGCTGCACCCGTTCATGCCCTTCATCACCGAAGAACTCTGGACCCTGTCGGCCAAGCGCGACGGCCTGTGTGCCCATGCCGACTGGCCGACCTACAAGGCCGCCGATCTGGTCGATCCGGTCGCCGATACGGAAATGCACTGGGCCATCGCGCTGATCGAGGGCACGCGGTCCGCCCGCGCCCAGATGCGCGTGCCGGTGGGGCTTTATGCGCCGATGCTGGTTACCGGTCTCGATGCCGACGGACAGGCCGCATGGGATCGCAACGCGGCCCTGATCAAGCGGCTCGCACGGATCGAAAGCCTTGAAATCGTGGACACATTCCCGAAAGGCTGCGTCACCATCCCGGTGGGCGCCACCACCTTCGGGCTGCCGCTGGAAGGGCTGATCGACGTCGGAGAAGAGATCGCGCGCCTTGAGAAGACCCTTGCCCGGGTCGAGAAAGAGGCGAAAAGCCTGCGCGGACGGCTGTCCAACCCGAAGTTCGCCGAAAGCGCGCCCGAGGATGTCGTCGCCGAAAGCCGCGACAACCTTGCCGCCCGCGACGCGGACATCGCCACGCTGCAGAACGCCTTGTCGCGGCTGCGGGAAATCGGCTGATCAAACAACGGCCTTGCAGTCTTGACGATTGCAGGGCCCGCGCCTTTTGGTTCACAATGTTGCGTGAAGGGATGGTTTGGCCTTGCCTGCCCGACATCGGCGCGTGACAGCATTGGTTTTCCGACATGCGACAAAACCGTATCATAACCCGGGACGGCGTCGCGCACCGCTGCGCGATGTCCCTGCTTCGGGACGAAACCGCGGCGGCGCATGCCGAGGTCGAGGCGCGCTATGCCGCATTCATGGCGGCACCGGCGCCCCACATGAGGCGCTTTCTGACCGCGCAGCTGATCGCGTTCCGCGCGCTGTCGGCGCATGATGCGGGCCCCGCGCGGCCCGGCGACGCGGTGCTGCTGTCGGGGGTGATCGCCGATCTGACCCGCGATCTCGGCGGGCAGGACGGGCCCGATTTGCCGCTGGGCGCGCCGTTATGCACCGATGCGGTGGCCTATCTCACGCTTGGATCACGGCTTGGAACCGAGGTCATCAAGCGTCACCTGACCGCCCATGGCCTGCAGCACCCCCGCGCCTTCGACGCGCCGCCGCCGAAAGCCGCGTGGCTGGCGTTCCGCCAGCGTATCGATGCGATGGATCCGCAGGAGCCCGCGTTCGCGACCCTGCTGCGGGACGCCCGCACCGGCTTTGGATTCTTCGCGACCGCAGCAACCCTGACCGGTTTCGCGCCCCGGCGGGAGGCCGCAGCATGAGCGTGAACCAGACAACCCTGTCCGGACAGGCACGTCAGGACCCGGACGGTCCCGATCTGACCGCATGCGACCGCGAGAACATCCACTTGCTGGGGCGGGTGCAATCCTACGGTGCCCTGCTCGCGGTGACGTCGGACTGGGTCGTGCAGCACGCGTCGGAAAACCTCGGGGCGGTCCTGCACATCGCGGCGCGCAATGCGATCGGGGCCAGCCTCGCGACGCTTCTGGGGGTCGAGCCGCTGAACCGGATCCGCCAGCGCATGCGCGACGGAGACGGCGATCCGCGCACCATGCGGATGTTCGATTTCACCATCGGTCGAAGGCGCTACGACCTGTCGATCCACCAGAGCGGCCGTTACCTGGTGTTCGAGTTCGAGCCATGCACCACGGTCTCCGGTCGCGACGTTCTGAGCGACACCTACCTGCTTGTCGACCGCCTGCGCCGGGCAACGACGCTTGATGCGCTGTGCCGCGAAGGCGCGCGTGGCCTGCAGGCCCTGTCGGGCTTTGACTCGGTCATGGTCTACCGGTTTGGCCGCGACCGGTCTGGCACGGTGATCGCCGAGACGCTGCGCGGCAATGGCCCGACCTATCTGGGCCTGCGCTTTCCGGCGTCGGACATTCCGCAACAGGCCCGCGCGCTGTACAAGCGGTCGCTGCTGCGGCTGATCGCCGACGTTTCGGACCCCGGTGCGGTGATCCTGCCTGAAAGCACGCCCGGCGACAGCCCGCTCGACCTGTCACTCGCGGTCACCCGCGCGGTGTCGCCGGTGCATCTGGAATACCTGCGGAACATGGGGGTTCAGGCCTCGATGTCGGTGTCGATCCTGAAGGATGACGACCTTTGGGGGCTATTCGCCTGTCACCACCCGACCCCGCGCTACATCACCTTCGAGCAGCGCACCGCGATCGAGTTGTTCGCGCATCTGTTTGCCTTCGAGCTGATGCAGTTCGCCACCCGGCAGGCGAACCGGACCGAAGCGCTGGTCGCACAGGTACAGACGGCGGTACTGCTTCAGGTGACGGTCGGATCGGACCTGGCCCCGGCGATCCGCGACGTTGCGGGCGAATTGCGCTCCGTTGTCGCGCATGACGGCGTGATGCTCTACACCGACCGGACGCTGACATGCTGGGGCGATACCCCCGACCGCGAAACCTTTCCCGATCTGCTGCGGTTTCTGCACACCAACACCACCGAGACGATCTTCGTCTCCGACAGCCTGAGCGAGGACTACCCGGAGGCGGCGACTTTCCTGCCCGGCTGCGCCGGTATCCTGGCCATTCCGTTTTCGCGCAGCAAACAGGACTACCTGATCTTCTGCCGCCGCGAGGTCGCGGGCACGGTGTCCTGGGCCGGCAAGCCCGAGGCCAAGCAGGACAAGGTCGCGGCTGACGGTCGCCTGACGCCGCGCAAGAGCTTCGAGACGTGGCAGGAAACCGTCATGGGCAAATCCGAAGCCTGGAGCGACACGGACCTGCACGCCGCCAAGCTGCTTCGGGCCTTGCTGCGCGAGGTGATCCTGCGCGTGGGCGACGAGGTGGCCGACGAACATCACCGCGAGCAAGAGCGGCAGGCGCGGCTGATCGCCGAATTGAACCACCGCATCCGCAATATCCTGACATTGACGCGGGGCCTGGTGTCGCAATCGCGCGACGATACCATGACCGTCGAGAGCTTCGCCCAGAACCTCGACGGACGGTTGCACGCGATGGCGCTGGCCCATGACCAGTTGTCACGGACATCCCGGGAACCGCTGTCGGTCGCCGACCTGCTGGGCCTGGAATTCGCGGCCTATGCAACCGGGGCCGCGACGCGGCTGCGGCTGTCCGGGGACGATGTCCTGGTTTCGCCCGCGGCCTATGCGGCATTTGCACTGGTGTTTCACGAACTGGTCACCAACGCGGCCAAGTACGGCGCACTCAGCGTGGCCGACGGCCATGTGGAGGTTGCGCTTGGCAGAACCTCCGAGGGCGACTTGCGGATCGACTGGAAGGATGTGGGCGGCCCGCCGGTGTCCGCGCCGACGCGGCGGGGCTTCGGGTCGTCGATCATCGAAAGCGCCATTCCCTTCGATCTCGGCGGCACCGCCGTCATCGACTATCCGCCGGACGGCCTGACCGCGCGGTTCACCGTGCCGGGAAAGCACCTGACCGACGCGGCGCAGGATCTGCCCGCAGGCGAAAGCGCCGGGTCCGCCACGGGCAAGATCCCGAGCCTGACCGGCAAGGCGCTGGTGGTCGAGGACTCGATGATCGTGGCGATGGACGCGAGCGGCATCCTGAGCGATTTCGGGGCCACGACGACCGAGGTCGCGGGCACCGTCCACGACGCATTGGCGCTGATTGAGCGGCATGATTTCGAGGTGGCGCTTCTGGATGTGAAGTTGGGGCAGGAGCAATCAGTCACGGTCGCGCAGCGGTTGGCCGATCTTGGTGTGCCCT
This sequence comes from Roseivivax sp. CAU 1753, assembly GCF_054482575.1. Lineage (NCBI taxonomy): Bacteria > Pseudomonadati > Pseudomonadota > Alphaproteobacteria > Rhodobacterales > Roseobacteraceae > Roseivivax > Roseivivax sp. CAU 1753. The sequence continues at coordinate 1,033,501 of NZ_JBTLRF010000001.1, forward strand.
TCGTGCTCAGCACCGGGCACGGCGATGTCGATGCGCTGCGGCGTCGCTATCCCATGTGCAAGGTGGTGCAGAAACCGTTTTCGACCGAATCGATCGCGGCGGCGCTGGTGCAAAGCGGTCTGCGCACGCGCTGACCGGGCGGCGGTTTTGCGCTTTGGGCTTTATGCGCTGCGCATTGCGTGCAGAATGGTGACACAGGCAGCGGCACCGCCTGCCACCGCCCGCCGCCGTCCCCGTCACGCGCGCCCGGCTTGACCGGGATCAATGTGGCCGCGGCGGATCGGCCCTAACCTGTGGATCACTCAGCCGGAAGGTGCGCCATGTCCCGCCGTATCATGCTTCTCCCCTTGCTCGTCATGGGGTGCACGCCCGAAACGCCCGCCCCCGGTCGCGCGCTCTATGTGGAAAATTGCGCGGTCTGTCACGGGATGGACGCGGGCGGCAACGGGCAGATGGCGGCAAGCCTGACCAAGAAGCCGCCCGATCTGACCCGGATCGCAGACCGGCGCGACGGCGTCTGGCCGATGCTCGAGGTGATGTCGATCATCGACGGATATTCCAGCGGCATCCAGCCGCGCGAAGGCATGCCGGTGTTCGGAAAGTTCCTCGATGAACAACTGGTCGATTTCGACACCGGCAACGGCGTCGTCGTCGCCGCCCCGCGCAACCTGATAGCACTGGTGGAATACCTCGAAGCGATCCAGTCCCCGGCCGCCACCAGCTACGTGCCGTGAGAGATGCAGGAGCGGTCGGTAAGGGACCGGTCTGTCGCAACGCCGGAAAAACCCCGGCCCGTCCGCCCGCCGCAGGGTCGGTGACACGTCTCGCTTGCCGGAAAATGGTGCCCCCACACGGACTCGAACCGCGGACCTACTGATTACAAATCAGTTGCTCTACCAGCTGAGCTATAGGGGCACTGAGGGGCGGTTTACTGCGACAGGCGGCACGGTGCAATATGCCCCGTGCGCTTTTTCCGCGCCCTATTCGGCAAGATGGCAGGCGACGCGCGTCTCGCCCAGGGGGCGCAGTTTCGGGCGTTCGCTGCGGCAGCGATCGACGGCAATCGGGCAGCGCGGATGAAAGGCGCAGCCCGGGGGCGGATTGATCGCATCGGGGATTTCGCCTTGCGGCGGGTCGATGTCGCGCCCGAAGGCGTCCATGCGGGGGGCGGCATCGAACAGCATCTGGGTATAGGGATGTTTGGGTTCCGCATAGAGCGTGTCGCGCGGGGCCTCTTCGACCAGCGCGCCCAGGTACAGCACCCCCACCTTGTCGGCCATGTGGCGCACCACGGTCAGATCGTGGCTGATGAACAGATAGGTCAGGCCCAGTTCTTCGCGCAGGTCGGTCATCAGGTTCAGAACCTGGCTCTGCACCGACACATCGAGCGCCGAGGTCGGCTCGTCGCAGACGATGATGCGCGGACCGGAGGCCAGCGCGCGGGCGATGCAGATGCGCTGGCGCTGCCCGCCCGAGAACTCGTGCGGATACTTGCCCGCATCCTGCCCCGACAGGCCCACCTGTTCCAAGAGGCGCTCTGCCAGCCCCTTGGTATCGCCGCCGCGCGCGGCGACCGGCTCGGCGATGATGTCGCGGACCCGCCAGCGCGGGTTGAGCGAGGCATAGGGATCCTGGAAGATCATCTGGATGTTCTCGCGCACGGCGGCGCGGCGGGGCCCCTCGGGTTCGGTGGCCAGATCGACGCCGTCGATCACGACCTGGCCCGAGGTCGGCGGCACCAGCCCGACGATGATCTTGCCGATGGTCGATTTGCCCGACCCGCTTTCGCCGACCAGCGCATAGACGGAGTTTTCCTCGATCTCGAAGGACACGTCGGACACGGCGGTCAGCAGCGCCTTGGGCGTGCGTTCGATCACCCGGTTGAGCCAGGGTTTCGAGACGTCGAAGATGCGGGTGAGGTTCTCGACCTCGATGAGCGCGCTCATGCGGGGGCCTTTTCTTCTACGGTCAGCGGGAACCAGCAGGCGGCACGTCCGTCGCAACTGGCCAGATCCGGTCCGGGGTTCTGGCGGCAGCGGGCCTCGGCGCGGTCGCAGCGGGGATGGAAGGCGCAACCGTCGGGCAAGGCGTCGAGGCGGGGCATCGCACCGGGGATCTGGCGCAGGCGCTTCTGCCCCTGACTGGCCAGCGGGGTCGAGCCCATGAGTCCCGCGGTATAGGGATGGCGCGCGCGGGTCAGCACCTCGCGCACGGGGCCGAGTTCCGCCAGACGCCCCGCATACATCACCGCCACGCGGTCCGCGGCCTCGGCGATCACGCCCATGTCGTGGGTGACCAGCATCACCGCGACGCCCTTGTCCCGGCAAAGCCGTTTCAGCAGGGCGATGATCTGCGCCTGCACCGACACGTCGAGCGCGGTGGTGGGTTCATCGGCGATGACGAGATCCGGTTCGGCGCAGAGCGCAAGCGCGATCACCACGCGCTGCCGCATGCCGCCGGAAAACTCGTGCGGGTAGCTGCCGATCCGTTGCGCGGCGGCGGGGATGCCGACTTCGTCGAGCGCGGCGATGGCACGTCTGAGGGCCTCGGACTGGCTGACGTCGAGATGTTCGAGGATGGTCTCGGTCAGCTGGTCGCCGATGGTCAAGAGCGGGTTGAGCGAGGTCAGCGGGTCCTGGAAGATCATGCCCATGCGCTTGCCGCGCAGGCGGCGCAGCGCCTCGCCGCGCGCGGTATGGACCGGCGCGCCCTTCAGCAGCACCTCGCCCGCGACGATGCGCGCGGGCGGGTCCAGCAGGCCGATCACGGCGTTGCCGGTCATCGACTTGCCCGCGCCGCTTTCGCCGACAACGCCAAGGATCTCGCCCTCGGCGATGTCGAAACTGACGTTGTCCACGGGCCGCAGCACACCGCGACGGGTGGGGATTTCGACGGTCAGGTTGCGGACGGAAAGGACGGGTGTGGTCATCGCATGCTCGCAATCAGTTTTTCTTCGGCTTCTTCGATAGCGTCATTCAAAGTCCTGATTTCACCTATCAGTTCCGATGCCTGTTCTCTGGATATGTTACCTTCAAAAGTAAGAGCCTCATTGAGCAGATCTTTCACCTTCTGTCGTATTCCCGCTTTTCCGTAGGAAATTTCGCCCAATACTCGGTTCGCTCGCAGTGATAGGTTTCCTCTGACAAGGTCTGCAGCCCTGTCTAAGTCGTGCCTCGCCCTGCCGACATGAAACTCTCGGTCATTGAACTCAGGGAGGACTGTCGCGATTTTGTTTTCGGAAGGATACCGGCCGCTTTCAATCTCACGCAGAAGAGCCAACACACCGGCAGGGGTGAAATAGATTTGTCGAAGGCAATCTATCAGTCTCTGCATGGACCGCAAATCCCGAGGCCCCGACGAATTCTGTCTGGGTTCCACAGTACGCGCTAACTCAGCCGCTCCCCTGACAATTTCAATCAGTGAAGAGTATTCCATTAGGATTCATCACCTCAGCTTCGGATTGAGCGCATCGCGCAGCCAGTCGCCCAGCAGGTTGATCGACAGTGCCAGCGCCAGAAGGGTGACGGCGGGGAAGAACAGGATCCACCATTCGCCGGAGAACATGAATTCCTGCCCGATGCGGATGAGCGTGCCGAGCGACGGCTTGGTCGGCGGCGCGCCGACGCCCAGGAAAGACAGCGTCGCCTCGGCGATGATCGCCAGCGCGAGGCTGATGGTGGCGATCACCAGCACCGGGTTCATCACGTTGGGCAGGATGTGGCGGACCATGATCGAAAACGGCGAGCGCCCGATCAGCCGCGCCGCCTGCACGTATTCGCGGTTCTTCTCGACCAGCGTGGCACCGCGCACGACACGGGCGAACTGCACCCAGTCCGACAGGCCAATGGCCAGGATCAGTACCCAGATCGCCATCTGGTCGCGGTATTCCGGCGGCGTGATGCCCTTGGCGATGCCGAAGATCAGCATCGCCACAAGGATCGCCGGAAAGGTCAGCTGCACGTCGGCGACGCGCATGATGATGGTCTCGGTCCAGCCGCCCAGATAGCCCGCGAGCAGCCCCAGCACGACGCCGATGACCAGCGCCAGCATCACCGCCGAAAAGCCCACGAACAGCGAAATGCGCATGCCGTAAAGGATGGTCGAGAACACGTCGCGGCCCTGATCGTCGGTGCCCAAGAGGAACAGATCGCCGGTGAAGGCATTGGCCGTGCCGGGGGGCGTGAAGCCGTTCATCAGGTTCAGCGTGGCGGGGTTGAAGGGGTCGTGCGGCGCAATCAAAGGGGCCAAGAGCGCCGACAGCACCAGCAGCACCACCACGAAGGTCGAGAGCATCGCCACCGGCGCGTGGCGGAAGGACCAGGCCAGATCGCTGTCCCAGGCACGCGCCAGCCGAGAGGGTGCGCGCGCCGGGGCGGGTGCGGGCGGGGTCGTGGTGTCGGTCTTTGCCATCAGTGCCCTCCGGCGGCGGTACGATCGGCGCGCAGGCGCGGATCGATCGCGAAATACAGCATGTCGACGATCAGGTTGATGCCGACGAACATCACCGAGATCATCATCAGATACGCGGCCATAACCGGGATATCGACGAACTGGATCGCGTTGATGAACAACAGCCCCACCCCCGGCCACTGGAACACCGTCTCGGTGATGATGGCGAAGGCGATGATCGAGCCCAGTTGCAGGCCGGTGATGGTGATCACCGGCACCAGCGTGTTCTTCAGCGCGTGGCGGAAGTTGATCGCGCGTTCGCGGATGCCCCGCGCGCGGGCAAAGCGGATGTAGTCCATGCGCAGCACCTCCAGCATCTCGGTGCGCACCAGCCGCATGATCAGCGTCATCTGGTAGAGCCCCAGCGTGATCGACGGCAGGATCAGCGCCTTGAGCCCGCTTGCGGTCAAAAACCCGGTGGACCAGCCGCCCAGCTGCGTGACCTCGCCGCGCCCGAAAGAGGGCAGCCAGCCAAGCTCGACCGAGAACAGGTAGATCAGCAGGATGCCGATCAGGAAGGTCGGCAGCGACACCCCGATCAGCGACACGGTCATGATGACATTGGCCGCGACGCCTCGCCTTCGGATCGCGGTGAAGATGCCGAAGCCGATGCCGCCCGCCAGCGCCAGCACGCCAGAGACGAAGGCCAGTTCAAGCGTGGCGGGCGCACGCTCGACCAGGATGTCGGCCACCGGACGGCCCTGGCGATAACTCAGTCCGAAATTGCCCTGTACCGCCTGGCCAAGGTACTTCCAGTATTGCACCACGAAGGGTTGATCGAGGCCAAGCTCGATCCGCAGGCGTTCGATATCGGCCTGCGTCCTTTCCTGCCCGAGCATGTTGTCGATGGGGTCGCCGACAAAGCGGAACATCGAGAACGCGACAAGCCCGACGACGAAAAGGACAAGGATCGATTGCGCGATCCGGCGGATGATATAGGCGAGCATGGCGCCTCAGTTCACATCGACCCAGCGCAGGATGAAGAAGTCGTCCTCGCGCTGGGTCAGGTCGATATTGGTGGCGGTCCCCCACAGCAGCGGCTGCACGTAGAGCGGCACATAGACCATGTCGTCCTGCACCAACCCCGCGATTTCGTCGAGCATGGCCTGACGGGCGGCGGGGTCGATCTCGGACTGGATCATGGGGATCAGGTCGTCGACGCGGGCGTTGGAATAGCCGCCGAAGTTCCAGGTGCCGATGTTGTCCTGCGGCGTATGGACAAGGAAGCGGAACGGGTGTTCGGCATCGAAGGTGCCGGGCGACCAGCCCAAAAGGTACATGTCGTATTCGTCGGCCCGCAGTTCCGGCCAGTAGTTGCGCACCGGCACCGCGTCGAGCTGCGCCTCGAGCCCGATCTGCGCCAGCATCGCGACGGTCGCCTGGCAGACGGATTCGTCGTTGATGTAGCGGTCGTTGGGGCATTTCAGCAAGAAGCGGAAGCCGTCCGGATAGCCCGCCCCGGCCAGAAGCGCCTTGGCGCCGTCCACGTCCAGCGGCGGGCGGTCCGACAGGCCGTCGGAATAGCCCGACATGGCGGGGCTGACCAGTTGCGCCGCAGGCTCGGCCGAGCCGCGCATGATGGTCTGCAGGATCGCGGGCACGTTGATCGCCTGGGCGACGGCCCGGCGCACGTCCGGGTTCCTGAACGGATTGCCCTCGACCGATCCATCGCCGCCTGCCAGCGTGTCCTTGTCCTGCGAAAAGCCGAACATCATCACCCGCGCCTCGACGCCGCGCTTGAGCGTCACGCCATCGGCCCGGTCAAGCCGGTCGGCATCCTGCACCGGCACCGGGTTGATCATGTCGACCTCGCCCGACAACAGCGCTGCCACGGCGGTCGCGGAATTGTCGATGGGGGTAAAAATGCCCTCGGTGACGTTGCCGCGGTCGTCGCCCCACCACGCATCGAAGGGCGTGAGCACGGTGCGCAGGCCCGGATCGCGGTCCGCCACGCGATAGGCGCCGGTGCCATTGGTGTTGATGGTGGCGAAGTTGCCCTGCTCGATGTTGGGGCGGGTGACGCCGTTCGCCTCTGCCCAGCCCTTGTCCATGATCATCCAGTTGGCGATGCTGTCGGGAAAGATCGGGTTCGGCGACGATGTGCGGATCTCGACCGTGTAGTCGTCAGGCGCCGTGACCTCGGTCACGGATGAGAACCAGCTTGCGGTGTCGGCCTCGGCAGAGGACGCGCGTTCGTAGGAAAAAACCACGTCCTCGGCGGTGAACGCCGCGCCGTCATGGAAGGTGACGCCTTCGCGCAGGGTAAAGCGCCAGCCCTCACCGTCGCCGATGGGGTCCCACGCGGTGGCCAGCGCGGGTTCGATCGCCATGTTGCGGTCGCGCCGGACCAGGCCCTCGTAGACGTTGTTCAGAAAGCCCAGCACGGGCGCGGAATTGCCGGCATGCGGGTCCATGGTGTTGGGGTCGGTCTGGCCGGCCCAGCGAAACGTCTCGGCGTTTGCGGGCAGCGCCAGCGCGCAGAGCGCGGCGAGCATCACGGGCGTTTTCATGTCGGCGGTCCTTCTTGTGAAAGAAAGCACCCGGGCACGCGTGCCTGTGCCCGGGTTCCGGTCTCGGTCCTCGCCCCCTTGGGTGCGGGGCGGATCGGTCGGGATCAGTTCATTTCCATGAACTTGAACTTCGGATCGTCCTCGGGGCTGACCTCGATGCCGACCGCGTCAGTCATCCCCCAGTTTAGCACTTGGTGGTGGATCGGGATATAAAGCTGTTGGTCCTGCACCACTTCCCAGATCGCGCCGATCTCGGCATTGCGCGCATCGAGATCGGTTTCAGAGGCAAGCCCGACGATCTTCGCATCGACATCCGCGTCCGAAAAGCCGGTGCCGTTCCAGCTGCCGCGATCCGCGCCACGGGTGTGCACCAGGAAGTTGAAGATGTATTCGGAATCGTAGGTCGGCACGCCCCAGCCCAGCATGTAGAAATCCGTCTGGCCATTGGTGATCAGCGGGAAGTGCTGCGCTTTCGGTTTCGCATCAAGGTTCACCGTCACGCCAATCTGCGCCAGCATGCCGACGGCGGCCTGGCAGATCGCCTCGTCGTTGACGTAGCGGTCGTTCGGGCAGTCAAGCTGAATCGAGAATCCGTCGCCGTAGCCCGCCTCGTCCATCAGCGCCTTGGCGGCGTCGATGTCGGTCTTTGCGGCGGCATCCATGGCTTCGGTCCAGCCGTTGACGAAGGGCGGCGCGATCATGCCCGCGGGCTGCGACTGGCCGCGCATCACCACCTGCCGGATGGCGTCGCGGTTGATCGCCATCGACATGGCGCGGCGCACCCGCACATCGGCCAGGGGGTTCTTGCCCTCGACATTGTCATTGGCGATATCGTCCGCGCCCATGTTCATGCCGAAGAAGATCACCCGGTTCTGCGGCGCGGTCTTGACCACAAGCCCGTCGGTCGCGCCGACGCGGTCCAGATCCTGCACCGGCACGTCCTGGATGAAGTCGACCTCGCCCGAGAGCAGCGCGGCCACCCGGGTCGCGGCGTTCTGGATCGGGGTATAGACGATCTCGGTGACGTCCATCGGGAAGTCGTCCATGCCCCAGTAATCGGCGTTCTGTTCGAGTACGGTCTTCACGTCCGGCTCGCGGCTGACCAGCTTGAACGCGCCGGTGCCATTGGTGTTGGTGGCGGCAAAGGTGGTCTCGCCGCCCTCGATGTCCTGCACCTTCACGGCGTCGTTGGCCTCGGTCCAGGTCTTGTCCATCATGAACAGGTTGGTGAGGTTGGACGGCAGGATCGGGTTCGGCCCGTCGGTGACGATCTCGACGGTCAGGTCGTCTACCGCGCGCACTTCGGTGATGGAGTTCAGCAACTCCTTCATGTCCGAATCCTCGGTCTTGGCGCGGTTGATCGAGAACACCACATCCTCCGACGTGAAGGCCGCGCCGTCATGGAAGGTCACGCCGTCGCGCAGGTTGAACACCCAGACGTTCGGATCGCCTTCTTTCGGGGCCCAGTCGGTGGCAAGGGCGGCCTGAAATTCACCGGTCATGTCGCGGATGATCAGCGGCTCGTAGATCTGATGCGCAAGCGTGTGGGTCGGGCCTTCGTTCTGCGCATGCGGATCGAGGGTCAGCGAATCGCCCGTCCGCGCCCAGCGCAGGGTTTCGGCCGACGCGCCAAGCGTGGTGCCGGCCAGAAGGGCCGCGGCAAGGATGCCTGTGGTTTTCATGGAAGTCTCCCTGGTTCGTCCGGTCGGGCTTGGTGCCCGAACTCATGAACGGCAATCCTAGCGATCACGCCGCGCGCTTCAAGCCACGAGGCAGATGACGCGGGATAAACCACCGCTGCCGCTGCGCGACGCGGGCGCACCCCCTGCCCGGCCCCCGATCCGCATCCGAAATTTCGCTTTGAAAACGTTTTTCAGAAAGCTAGACCCGAAGGTGCAGTCGAGGTCATCTGGCAATCAGATCATGCAACCCCCGAAACGGCCACGCGGTCGGCCCAAGTCGCAATTCACCGAAAGCTCGGCCGGGACGCTGCAATCGCTCGACCGGGCGCTTGGCGTGCTGATCGCCATATCGCGGGCGTCGCGGTTGACGCTGACCGACCTGTCGCAGGCCGTCGGCGTGCCCACGGCGACGACGCACCGCATCCTGATGACGCTTCAGAAGCACGACTTCGTCACATTCGACGAGGAACGCCAGGACTGGCAGATCGGGATCGAGGCGTTCCGCACCGGGTCGTCCTTCCTCAAGCGCAGCAACCTTGTGGATATCGGGCGGCCACTGATGCAGCTGCTGATGGAGGAAACCGGCGAGACCGCCAACCTTGCCGTGCCGCAACATTCCGAGGTGGTCTTCATCGGGCAGATCGAGACGCTGAACCCGATCCGGGCGTTCTTTCCGCCCGGCACCCGCACCGCGATGCATGCCTCGGGCACCGGCAAGGCGATCCTGGCCGAGATGCCCGCCGACAAGGTGGCCAGACTGCTGGCGACGGCGGGGCTCGAGGCGTTCACCGCCAATACCCTGACCACGCCCGAAGATTTGTCCGCCGATTTTGCCCGCACCCGCGCGCGCGGCTGGTCCTTCGATCGCGAGGAACGCCACGAAAGCATGTCCTGCATCGGCGCGGCGATCTTCGACGAACACGGCAACCCCTTTGCGGGCGTGTCGATCTCGGGGCCGAGCATCCGCTTCGACGCGGACCGCATCCCCGCCTTCGGAGCGGCGGTGGCCCGCGCGGCGGAAGAGATCACCCGTCGATATGGCGGCTTGCGGCCAGAGCGGCGCGGCACGCCGACCTAGCGCGGCCCGGCCCGGCCTGACGTACCCTGAATGTCCATGCGCGTGGGCGGTACGGTCGGTGCGGTCGGTGCGCCGCGGCTCAGCCCGCCCGCAACGCCCGGCCCGCGCCCGACGCGACCGCGGTTTGCGATGCGGGCAAGGTCGCCGCCAGCAACCGCCCCTCCGCGACGGTCAGCATCGCGCGCGCGGGAACCAATGACAGCGCCGCCGGACAGGGCTGTTCCCCCGGCCCCTGCGAGACGATCATGGCGTCATCCGAAAGGGCCAACCCGGATTGTCTGGCCATCAGCAACGACTCCGCCGGGCAGCCCTCGGCGTTCAGGATCGCGTGCCGGTCGAGCAGGACGTGATAGTAGTCGGCGGTCAAAGCCGACGTGTCGGGATGGATATGCACCCCGTCGATCAGCGCCTTGACCGGCACCAGCGCCTCGTCCATTCCGAACAGCATCTGCACCTGCCAGCCGCGTACCAGCACGCGGTGCAACGGCGACAGCCGCAACCGGCGGCGCGGCATGCGGTGCCCCAGGGCGCCGGCCTCGACGATGATGGGACGCAAGCCGGGATGCGCGGCAAGTTCGTCCGCCCGGACCCTGCGATGGCCAATCCAGCGCACCGGCTGGAACCCCGCGTCCTGCGTGAAGACGCAGTCCCAGGGTTTCAACTGGTCGACGCGCTTCCAGCCCAGGGTCGTCTGCAGTTCCGTCTCTGCCGAAAAGCAGATGATGATCGGCGCGGGATTGGCGGTGAAATCCTTTTCACCATTGTCCTTTGCAAGCACGGCGGCGGCGTAGACATTGCCGTCGGCGCCGGTGTATTCAAACCCGAATTCACCGACATTGTTGGGGTCGACATTGGTGTTGTAGGCCCCGACAAGATTGATTGCATCCGTCGGGTCGTAATCCTTGATGTCGATCTTCAGGCCATCGGAGTTGAACGTTCCCAACATGACAGTCACGCTGTCGGAATGGGAGTCGTCCTCGAACTCGATCCGGATCTTCTTGATCGACGTTTCCGAAGGATCGGCCACGATTGTTACATCCCCGCCGCCGGGAATATCGATAATGACCGTGTCGCCGTTGCCCACGGTCACGACGCCACTCTCGGTGACTACGATTTTTGCCATGCCTGCCCGGCCTCAATTGCCCGTCTGATCGCGGGCGTTGCGGCGATGATGGCATCATCGGGTCAGGCGCTACACAAAATTCGATATAAAGTTTCACAACCGTGACAGTCACGTCACGGCGGCTTGCCGGGGCAATGACCCGGTCAGGCGGGCCGCGACAGTGCCAGCAGCGCTGTCATGACCGCATCGATCCCGTCCTCAAGGGACGACTCGCCCGCCGCAAGATCAAGGGTCGCCGCAATTTCGGCGGCGCGTTCGGTGACGGTGTTGGTCTCGGACAGCAGCGTCGTGCGATGCCCGATCGCGAAGCCCAGCGCCTCTAGCGGGTGCAGGATGCCGCGCGACCGCTGCCGCGCCGCGTTCATCTTGAGAACATCGCCACGCCCTCCGAACCGCGAAACGCTGTAGCGATGCATCACGCCAAGCGTCAGTCGCGGCGCGCCCTCTGACAGCGTCAGTTCCGCCACGACGTCGTCATTCCCCTGCCGGGCGACAAGGCGGATCGCGGTCGCGCTGTCGCATTGCGTGACCGCGATGGCATCTGGATGGACGCTGTTGGCACGGGATTGCAGCCTGTCACGCAGGAAGCCGCGCGCCTGCGCATCCGTCGCTGCGGCGCGGATCGTCGCGCAGTCCAAACGGGTCGCCGCCGTGGGCTGGTCCGCGTCGGCGCGGGCAAGATCAGCCAGCGGCACCAGCGTCGCTATGATGGCGTCCGACAGATCCTCGGCGCAGCCCGCGTCCGTCCGGAAGGTGGCGCATGCGGCGACGCAGTGCACCTGTCCGGTCTTGATCGCCGCGACGGTCTGCATCCAGGTCTCCAGATCGCAGCGTTCCTGCACCTGCCCCAGCAGCGGCGTGCAAGGCACAACGCGGATCGCATGACCGGCATGACCGGCAGGCCCGCAGACCCCGCCTGGCACCCGCGCGCGCAGCGCCGCAATGGCCGCTATGGCCGCGTCGCTGCCATTCGATGTTTCCATATAGCCCGCGTCGATGGCGCCCGTTGCGTCGATCCGCAGGTATAGCTGCCTTTCGGGCAGGAACACGCCCAGATCGGCGACCGACAGGATCGAGACCCAGCCATTGCGCGCGAGGTCGCGGGCAAGCACCGGGGCACGGTAACTCCAGAGCGTTCGGTCGGCCCGCGCATTCAGCGCCAAGACCGCGCGATCGGCCACGTCTTCCAGATAGGCTAGGTCGGGCGCGGCACGGGGCGCGGCAAAGGGGGCGGCACCGGACGCGGCCTCGATCGCCGCACATCCGGACTGAACCAACGGGGCATGCATCGTCATCTCAGCGACCGCCGGACAGCGTGACGAACCCGATGAGGCCAGACCATGCCCGGCGGATCTTGCGAAACGCCGCGGTATCGCACAGGCGTCCCGAGAACATCGGGGTCATGCTGTAGTCGCGCCCGAATGCAGGCGCGTGCCTGACCGCAGTCGGTGCTGTCGGAACGGTGCGATGTGTTGCTTGGTAAACCACGGTTTTGCCCACTCATTAATTCTCTTCTGGAAACAATGATCGGGGTGAAATGCGGTCGAAACGTGCCCGTCCTGCGGTCATTTTCGGAAACGCCGCGCCGGGCCGGTTTTGCGCCCGGACCCATGCACCGTCGGCTGCGCGGACACCGTGACCTCCGCCCTGCGGGTGGGCGCCACGCAATCACACTGGCCGCGCCGAGCGGGCAGACCCCGAGCCGTGACCCGGGGTCATCGCCCACTCGACACCCATATTTTCCGAACCTTCGCTGTCAATGCCGGGCGCGCCATGCGAAAAAGCGGGGCAGGCTCGGGAGGACCGGATGAAAACGCAGGTCGCGATCATAGGAGGTGGTCCCTCGGGGCTTTTGCTGGCGCAGCTTCTAACAACGCGCGGCATCGACAGCGTCGTGCTCGAACGCAAGACCAAGGACTATGTGCTGGGGCGTATCCGGGCCGGTGTGCTTGAACGGGGTCTTGTTCAACTGCTGGAGGAGGCCGGTTGCGCCGACCGGCTGCACGCCGAGGGCATCCGGCATGACGGCGCGCTGATATCCTGTGGCGACGCGCTGTTCCGCGTGGATTTCACCGGCCTGACCGGCACGCCGGTCATCGTCTACGGCCAGACGGAAGTGACGCGCGACCTTTATGCCGCGCGCGAAAAAGCCGGTGGCCGCATCGAATTCAACGTCGAGAACGTGGTGATCCACGGCGCCGACAGCGACGCGCCGCACATCGGCTACACCGTCGATGGCGACGCCCGCAGGCTCGATTGCGACTTCGTTGCCGGTTGCGACGGGTTCCACGGTGTCAGCCGCCAGACCATCCCGCTGGATGTGCGGCGCGAGTATGAAAAGGTCTATCCCTTCGGCTGGCTTGGCGTCCTGTCCAAGACGCCGCCGGTCAACCAAGAGCTGATATACGCGAACTCGCCCCGGGGCTTTGCGCTTTGTTCGATGCGCAACGAGACCCTCAGCCGCTACTACATCCAATGCTCGCTGAGCGACAGGCCCGAGGACTGGACCGACGAGGCGTTCTGGCAAGAGCTCAAACGCCGCATCCCCGCCGATCAGGCCGACAAACTGGTCACCGGTCCCAGCATCGAGAAATCCATCGCGCCGCTGCGGTCCTTCGTCACCGAACCGATGCGCTGGGGTCGGCTGTTCCTGTGTGGCGATGCCGCCCATATCGTGCCGCCCACGGGGGCCAAGGGGCTGAACACCGCCGCGTCGGATGTGCACTACCTGTTCGAGGGGCTGCGCGCGCATTACGAGACCGGCAGCGACGACGGCATCGACCGGTATTCCGAAAGGGCGCTCAAGCGGGTCTGGAAGGCCGAACGCTTCAGCTGGTGGTTTTCGTCGCTGATGCACCGCTATCCCGACCAGTCCGAGTTCGACCTGAAGATGCAGGTGGCCGAAATCGAGTTTCTGCGCACCAACCGCGCCGCGCAGCAGGCCATGGCCGAGAACTACGTCGGCCTGCCCTACTGAGATCCGGCCCGGGTGCGCGGTCCGGTGCCATCGCGCCGGGGCGGTCGGACAGCTTGACAAGGCAGGGACCCGCGCACAAGCAGGATGCGCGATCCGTGCACCGCGCGAAGGGAGGCGGCGAGATGTTCCTGGACTATTCGTACAACCCGTCCCTCGTCATTGCCTCCATCGCGATCTCGTTCATGGCCAGCTTCACCGGGCTGGCGTTGACCCGCGGGGTGTCGCAGTTGCCCGCCCCCCAGCGCAAGCAGCGCATCGCCATGGCCGCGATCGCGCTTGGCGGCGGCATCTGGGCGATGCATTTCGTGGCGATGCTGGGTCTGCAATTGCCGATCCTGTATTACTACGACGCGCTGACCACGATGATCTCGGCCCTGCTGGCCATCCTGATCGTCGGGATTGCGCTGCTGGTCATGCATTTCCGCATCCGCACGCGCGCCAGCACCGTCATCGCGGGGACCATCGCGGGGCTTGGCATCTCGGTGATGCATTACGTCGGCATGTCCGGCATGACGCTGTGCGCGCCGGTCTATACGCCCGTCGGCGTGGGCTTGGCGGTGGCGGCCTCGGTGGCGCTGGGGATCGTGTCCTTCAGCATCGCCTATGGCGAACGCACCCATCGCCGGATCGTTCTGGGCACGCTGACCTTCGGCATTGCCGTCTGTTCGGTGCACTTCCTGTCGATGGCGGGGACGCGTTTCCTGCCGGCCGAGAACACCGGCGCGCTGACCACGATGATCGACAACCCGACGCTGGCGGTGATCGTGACGCTGATCGCCTTCGTGATCTGCAGCGCCTTCCTGCTCTCGGGGGTCACGTTCATCCCGGCGCAGGACACGCCGCCCGCACCCTCTGGACCGGCGGCGGACGCCGCCCCCGGTGCGCCATTGCCGGACCCCGGCCAAACGGGCCCGGACGGGGCCGGGCCGCCGGACCGCCCTGCCCGCCCCCTCACCCCGTCGGTGCCGTATCAGAAGGACGGGCAGACCCATTTCATACGTCCGAACGCGGTCTTCGCGCTGCGGGCGGAAGGGCATTATTCGATCCTCTACACCGGGTCTGAAAAGCTGTTCTCTCCGTGGTCCATCTCGGACGCGGAGGCCCGGTTGACCGGCGAGGGTTTCATCCGCTGCCATCGCAGCTACCTGATCAATCCCCGCCATGTCGCGCGTTTCGAGCGCCGCAAGGACAACGGCATCTGCCACTTCGCCGACAGCGCGGGACTGGGGCCTGTGCCGGTCAGCCGGTCCCGACTGGCCGAGGTCCGCGCCGCACTGGGTCTGGTCTGAGGCGCAACTGGTGCAGCCTATTCGCATTTCGTGAAGCGCACCGCGCAGGTCGGGCATTCGCATGTCGACCGACGGCAACTTCGCACCAGACTGGCCGCGACGAAACGGGCAGTTTGGGAGGACGCCGCCAATGATACCATCCGTATTCGAGTATCACCGCCCCGCAGACGTGAAGTCCGCGGTCGGCATTCTGCAGGAACAGGGGGACGAGGCGCGCGTGCTTGCGGGGGGTCACAGCCTGATCCCGATGATGAAGTTCCGCATGGCGGCGGTCACCCATCTGGTCGACCTGCAGGATATCGAGGAGCTGCGCAGCCTCAAGGTCGAGAATGGCCGGGTCACCATCGGCGCGATGGTCACGCAGCACACCTTGATCAACGACGCGGACCTGGCGGCGGCGGCCCCGCTGCTGCGCGAGGCGGCGTTGCAGATCGCCGATCCGCAGGTGCGCTATTGCGGCACCATCGGCGGCAATGTCGCCAATGGCGATCCGGCCAACGACATGCCCGGGCTGATGCAATGCCTCGATGCGACGCTGACCCTGGCCGGGCCGGACGGCACACGCGACGTCAAGGCGCGCGACTTCTACGAAGCGGCCTATCTGACCGCCTGCGAGGATGACGAGATCCTGGTGTCGGTCAGCTTCGATGCGACGACGGGCGGCCACGCCTACGAAAAGCAGAAGCGCAAGATCGGCGATTATGCCACCGCCGCCTGTGCCGCGCTGATCGAGATGGAGGGCGGCACCTGCCGCGCGGCCTCGATCGCGATGACCAACCTGTCGGACACGCCGATCTGGTCCGAAGCGGCGGGTGCGGCGCTGGTCGGGACCGCGTGCACCGCGTCGGACATCGACAGCGCCGTCAGCGCAGCGCTGGCCGATATCGACCCCACCGAAGACAATCGCGGCCCCGTGGCCTTCAAGATGCACGTCGCAGGCATCGTCATCAAACGCGCGATCACCCGCGCCATTGCCAGCGCGTAAGAGGGAGTTGAGCATGAGCAAGATGCATCTGAAACTGACGGTCAACGGCAAGGCGGAAGAGCTGCTGGTCGAACCGCGCGAACTGCTGATCCACGTGCTGCGGGAAAAGCTGAACATCACCGGGCCGCATATCGGCTGCGAAACGTCGCATTGCGGTGCCTGCACCGTCGACATGGACGGCAAGTCGGTCAAGTCCTGCACCGTCTTTGCCGCCCAGGCCAACGGCGCCGACGTCACCACCATCGAAGGGCTGTCGCCGCATGGCGAGATGAACGTGTTGCAAAACGCCTTTCGCGAGCATCACGGGCTGCAATGCGGCTTCTGCACCCCGGGCATGATCACCCGCGCCCACCGCCTGCTGCAGGAAAACCCGACCCCGACCGAGGAAGAGGTCCGCTTCGGCATGGCCGGGAACCTCTGCCGCTGCACCGGCTACCAGAACATCGTCAAGTCGATCCTGGCCGCCGCGAGCGAGATCAACGCAGCCAGGGAGGCGGCACAATGAACGATCTGACCCCCACAGACGTGGAACGCGCGGCCAAGCTCAAGGGTCTGGGTGTTTCGCGCAAGCGCGTCGAGGACGTGCGCTTTACCCAGGGCAAGGGCAATTACGTCGACGACATCAAGATGGACGGCATGCTGTTCGGCGATTTCGTCCGCTCGCCCTATGCCCATGCGCGGATCAAGTCGATCAATACCGATGCCGCCATGGCCCTGCCCGGCGTGATCGCGGTGCTGACCGCCAAGGATCTGGAACCGCTGGGTTTGCACTGGATGCCGACGCTGGCGGGGGACAAGCAGATGGTGCTGGCCGACGGCAAGGTGCTGTTCCAGGGGCAGGAAGTGGCCTTCGTCATCGCCGAGGACCGCTATATCAACGCCGACGCGATCGAGCTGGTCGAGGTCGAATACGAAGAGCTTCCGGTGCTGACCGACGCGAATGCCGCGATGGCCCCGGATGCGCCGGTGCTGCGCGAGGACCTCGAGGGGCAGACCTCGGGGGCGCATGGCGCGCGCCGCCATCACAACCACATCTTCCTGTGGGAAACCGGCGACAAATCCGCGACCGAAGAGGTCATCGCCAATGCCGACGTGGTGGCCGAAGAGACGATCTATTACCACCGCACCCATCCCTGCCCGCTGGAAACCTGCGGCTGCGTCGCCTCGATGGACAAGGTGAGCGGCAAGCTGACGCTGTTCGGCACGTTCCAGGCCCCCCACGTGGTACGCACCGTCGCGTCGCTTCTGTCGGGCATAGAAGAGCATAACATCCGCGTCGTCTCGCCCGATATCGGCGGCGGCTTCGGCAACAAGGTGGGCGTCTATCCCGGCTATGTCTGTGCTATCGTCGCCTCCATCGTCACCGGTCGTCCGGTCAAGTGGATCGAGGACCGGATGGACAACCTGATGGCCACGGCCTTTGCCCGCGACTACTGGATGAAGGGCCGGATCAGCGCCACCAAGGACGGCAAGATCACCGGGCTGCATTGCCACGTCACCGCCGATCACGGGGCGTTCGACGCCTGCGCCGATCCGACCAAGTTTCCCGCCGGTTTCATGAACATCTGCACCGGCTCCTATGACATCCCGGTGGCCTATCTCGGGGTCGACGGGGTCTATACAAACAAGGCGCCGGGCGGCGTGTCCTATCGCTGTTCGTTCCGCGTCACCGAGGCTGCGTATTTCATCGAACGCATGATCGAGGTGCTGGCGATCAAGCTGGACATGGACGCCGCCGAGCTGCGCCGCATCAACTTCATCCGCAAGGACCAGTTCCCCTATAACTCCGCGCTGGGGTGGGAATACGACTCGGGCGATTATCACACCGCCTGGGACAAGGCGCTGAAGGCGGTCGATTACGACGGTCTGCGCCGCGAGCAGGCCGACAGGATCGCGGCGTTCCGTCGCGGCGAGACGCGCAAGCTGCTGGGCATCGGACTGAGCTTTTTTACCGAGATCGTCGGTGCCGGGCCGGTCAAGAACTGCGACATCCTCGGGATGGGGATGTTCGACAGCTGCGAGATCCGCATTCACCCCACCGGCTCCGCGATTGCGCGGCTGGGCACCATCTCGCAGGGTCAGGGTCACGCCACGACCTTCGCGCAGATCCTCGCCAGCGAGATCGGCATCTCCGCCGACAGCATCACCATCGAGGAAGGCGACACCGACACCGCCCCCTACGGTCTGGGCACCTACGGGTCCCGGTCGACCCCGGTGGCCGGGGCGGCGGCGGCGATGGCGGGCCGCAAGATTCGCGCCAAGGCCCAGATGATCGCGGCCTACCTGCTCGAGGTGCATGACGGCGATCTGGAATGGGATATCGACCGCTTTGTGGTCAAGGGCGCGCCCGAACAGTTCAAGACCATGACCGAGATCGCCTATGCATCCTACAATCAGGCGATCCCGGGGGTGGAGCCGGGGCTCGAGGCGGTCAGCTATTACGACCCGCCCAACATGACCTATCCCTTCGGGGCCTATATCTGCGTCATGGAGATCGACGTCGATACCGGCGTGCACGAGGTCCGGCAGTTCTATGCACTGGACGATTGCGGCACCCGGATCAACCCGATGATCATCGAGGGTCAGGTGCATGGCGGCGCGACCGAAGCCTATGCCATCGCCATGGGTCAGGAGCTGGCCTATGACGAGATCGGCAACGTGAAGACCGGCACCCTGATGGACTTTTTCCTGCCGACCTCGTGGGAAACCCCGACCTACACCACCGACTTCACCGAGACGCCCAGCCCGCACCACCCGATCGGGGCCAAGGGTGTCGGCGAGAGCCCCAATGTCGGGGGCGTGCCCGCCTTCTCGAACGCGGTGCACGATGCCTTCCGGCCCTTCGGCCTCAAACAGGCGCACATGCCGCATGACCAGTGGCGCATTTGGGCGATTGCCAGGGACATGGGGTTGCATGGCTGATGGACAGGCGGGGCGGCGCGGGCCGCCCTGCGCCACGCACATGAAAAGCTGGACCGACGTCACCGCGACTTTGTCGGATCAGGGGTATATCGCGTCCCCCGATCTGGCCATGGCGTTGCACATCTCGCTGCAACTGGGCCGCCCGCTTCTGCTCGAGGGGGCGGCGGGCGTGGGCAAGACGGAGATTGCGCGCGCGCTGGCGGCAGCGCTGGAGACACGGCTGATCCGCCTGCAATGCTACGAGGGGCTGGATGCGGCGCACGCCATCTACGAGTGGAACTACCAACGGCAACTGCTGGCGATCCGCGCCGCCGCCGAGGACGGCAAGACCGGCAAGGTGGTCGAGGACCGCATCTTCTCGGAGGAGTTCCTGCTGCAGCGCCCCTTGCTGCAGGCGATCCGCCAGCCCATCCCGCCGGTCCTTCTGATCGACGAGATCGACCGCGCCGATCAGGAGTTCGAGGCCTACCTGCTGGAAGTGCTGTCGGATTTCCAGATCTCCATCCCCGAGCTCGGGACCCTGGATGCGCTGTCGAAACCGCATGTGATCCTGACCTCGAACGGCACGCGCGATCTGTCGGACGCGCTGCGGCGGCGCTGCATCTATGCCTATGTGGACTATCCCGACCGCAAGACCGAGCTGGCGATCCTGTCGGCCCGCTGCCCGGATATCGATGCGCGCCTCGCGGCGCAGATCGTCGGTTTCGTACAGGCGCTGCGCAAGGAGGACCTCGAAAAGGTGCCGGGCGTCGCCGAGATGCTGGATTTCGCCGCGGCGCTGGCCGGTCTTGGCCTCAACGACCTGAACGACGATCCGGACATCCTGCGCGCGACCCTTGTGACATTGCTCAAGACGCAAGGCGACCGGGCCGTCGTCCCGATCGAGGTGGCCCAGCGGCTCGCGGGGAAAGCCGGATGAGCATGGTCACCAGATTTGCCGCCCGCGATCCCGGCGTGACGGCCCGTGTCACCGGGTTCATCGGCCATCTGCGCGCGCATGGCTACGCGGTGGGCGTGACCGAGGCCGAGGCGGCGGTGCAGGCATTGCTCCATATCGATGCGGGCAATATCGACCAGACCCGTCTGGCGCTGAAATCGGTCTGCGCCGGCAGCGAGGACGAGGCGCATCGCTTCGAGATGGTGTTCGACAGCTACTGGCGCAATGCCGGGCGGGTGCGCGAAAAGGTCGTCAAATCCGGTCCGGACCCCGCCCGCAACACCCGGACCAGCCAGACCGCCGGGGCGCAGGCGGCCACGGTCGGCGGCAAGATCGACAGCCCCGGCGGCGATGACGGCGACGCCGACCGCGACGGGGAAGGCCGCCTGATTGCCAGCCGAACGCAGAACCTGATAAAGAAGGACATGCGCGAGATGGTATCGCCGCAGGAGATCAAAGACGCCGAGGCCATCGCCCGTCGCCTTGCCATGGCGATGCGCGACCGCCGTTCGCGCCGCCGCATCGCCGCCCGCAAGGGCGCGCAGATCGACTTTCGCAAGGTCGTGCGGCAAAGTCTGTCGACCGGTGGCGAGCCGATGCGGCTGCCGCGCAGGCGCAGGCCGGACCGACCGGTGCAGATCACGGCGCTGTGCGATGTGTCGGGATCGATGATGGTCTATTCCCGCGTCTTTCTGGCCTTTCTGGCCGGGCTGATCCGGGCCGACGCCACCGCCGATGCGTATCTGTTCCACACCCGGCTGGTGCGGATCACCGGCGCGCTGCGCGACGAGGATCCGTTGCGGGCGCTCAATCGGCTGACGCTGCTGGCCGACGGCTTCGGCGGCGGCTCGCGGATCGGCACCAACCTGCGCCGTTTCGCCCGTGGCTATGCGCGGCAGTTCGTGTCGGGGCGCAGCGTCGTGATCGTGCTGTCGGACGGCTATGATACCGATCCGCCCGAGGTGCTGGCCGATGCCCTCCGCGAGATCAGGCGACGTGGTTGCCGGATCGTCTGGCTGAACCCGCTCAAGGGGTGGAAGGACTACGCGCCGGTTGCGGCGGGCATGGCAGCCGCGCTGCCCTATCTCGACATGTTCGCCGCCGCCAACACGCTGGAAAGCCTTGGCGCGCTGGAACAGGAGCTTGCATGGGTATGAACGATCACAGCTTCGACGAACAGGCCGCCGCCCTGCGCGCCGCCAGCCAGCCCTTTGCCATTGCCACGGTGGTGCGCACACTCAACGCGACCTCGGCCAAGCCCGGCGCCAAGGCGATCATCACCGCCGACGGCACCATCACCGAAGGCTGGGTCGGCGGTGGCTGCATCCGCGCGGCGGTGGGCCGGGCCGCGAAAACCGCGCTGGCGCAGGGCTGCACCCAGTTCGTGTCGCTTCGTCCCGAGGAAATCCTCGCCGCCGAAGGGCTCAGCACCGGCGAGATCCGCGAGGGCGTGGTCTTTGCGCGCAACGGGTGCCCGTCCAAGGGGTCGATGGACATTTTCGTGGAGCCTGTCCTGCCGCAAGCCGATCTGATCGTCTGCGGCGACGGCCCGGTGGCCATGGCCCTGGTGGCGCTGGCGGAACGCTTCGATTTCAAGCTGACGCATTGCGCGACAGGGGTGCCGGAGTTCGGCCTTGCCACATCGGACCCGGCCCCGCGGGGCCGCCAGTTCGTCGTGATCGCAACCCAGGGCAAGGGCGACGAGGCGGCGCTGCGGGCCACCGTCGATGCCGGGCCGCGGTTTGCGGCCTTCGTCGGCAGCCGCCGCAAGTTCGACACGCTCACGGCCCGTCTGGTGGCAAAGGGCGTGCCCGGGGACGCCCTGGCGCGGATCAAATCGCCCGCGGGCCTCGATATCGGGGCGATCACCCCGGACGAGATCGCGCTGTCCATCCTGTCCGAGATCGTGCAGACGCGCCGCGCCCGGCAGCGCGTCGATATGGCCGAAAGCCAAACAGCCCGGGACGGGTAAGCCGGTCCGCGCGGAACCCGCAACGGGGTCGGACGCGGGCCAGCGCCGGTCTGCCCCGACGAGGCAGGACCATGCCCCCGACATACCGCAATCAGGTCTTGCGAGTACGCGCCCGACCGGGGCAGAGTTTCCGCACTGCGCCCCGGGCCATCGCCTGTCGCCGAAAAATCGCCGCCCATGCACGCCGATACATCGCCCCCGCCAGAGCCCTCCAAACCCATGAGCTTTGCCGAGCTGATGATGCTGACGCTGAAATTCAACGACCGTCTCGATACGCTTTGGCAGCGGGTCATCTATACCCATGCGGCGCTGGTCGGGGTGATGGTGTTCTTCGCCCGCTCGCCCGAGCCGTTCCTGTTGCAGCGCTGCCTTGTGTTCTTTCTTTATTCGGTCAGCGCCGTGATCACCTATGTCTCGATCCGCGATACCTATCAGGGCTACCGCTCGGCGCTTCAGGATCTAGCCGCGCGCAAGGAACGCGAGGTCACGCGCCACCTTCAGGACTGGGTCCGATCGCGCAATGTCGGCAGCCAGACCCGCCGCTATGCGCAGGTGTTCCTGCTGGCCTGGGCGGTGCTGGGATACCTGCTGATCGGGTCCTTGTGGTGGCAGTGAGGGCTCGACAGGTATCCGGGTGCCGACTAGGCTGACAGGACCATGCTCGCCGGTTCGGGGGGGTCCACATGCCTGCAATCCGACATCTCGCGCCTGCCCTTGGGGCGGCACTGGGGGCGGTCCTGTGCGGGGTCCTGTTCGCCGCCAGCCATGCGCAGGCCCAGCAGACCCGGACATTCGACATCATCGACCGGCAGGGCTTCGACGCCCCGATCACCGCCTACAGCCTGGAGCTGCCGCGGGACTGGTCGGCGACGGGCGATATCCTATGGTCGAAGCCGTGCAGCGGCAACGATCTGTACGAGGTGGTGCTTACCGTCCGCGCGCCCGACGGCCTGGCCGGGATGCGCATCCTGCCGGGTCACCAGATCGTCTGGCTCGGGGCGATGACCGCCGGGCTCGATGCGGCGCTGGCGCAGATGGCGGTGGCCCAGGCCGAGGCCCAGCGGAACGACCTGCGCACCCGATTTCGCAACACCAACTGCCATGTCGGGCAGGTCACCGGCACCGAACAGCTGTTCCAGACGCTGGTCAGGCCCGCCCGCCCCGCCGACATGCGCGTCACCGCGACCACGCCAAACGACGCCGTCCGCAAGCAATACGCACAGACGTTCGCAGCCGCGGCACCGGGGATGCAGGTCTATTACGACGCGGTGCGGATCGACATGGCCTACACCCTCGGGGCACACCCGATCGCGGAAAGCCTGTGGCTGTCGTGGTATCTGTTTCAGCCCGATCCCGCCGATCCGGTCATGGCGGGCACCTACCAGCAAAGCTTTGTCGAGCCTTTGCGCCTGACCTGGGTCGCGCCCGCCCGGCGCGCGGTCGATCAGGCCACCATTGACGCCCTTGTCGCGTCGATCCGGATCAATCCGGCGTGGCAAAGGCGCGTCAGCGAGGTGCAGCGCCAACGCGCCGAGGCCAACCGCCGCGCGAACGAGGAAAGCTGGGCACAGCGCGAAGCGGACCGCGCCCGGGCAGAGGCGTTGCGCGATGCGGATCACCAGCGCTTTCTCGACATGATCCGGCAGTAGGCCCGCCGCCCCCCCCCCTGGACCGAACCGGCCCAAGCGCGACCCGCCATCCCCCCGGGCGCTATTGCCCGATCAGCTTCATCACCACCGGTTCCAGCACCGTGCGCATGTCGGTGTCCTCGATCTTGCGTTTCATGACCGCGCGAACCTCTGCCGGCACGGTGGCGTTGACACGGCGCAGCTCGGCCATCAGGTCGATCAACTCCTGTCCGCCGCATCTGCCGCTGCGGTAGCGCCACACCGCCACCGCGTTCGCCGTAGTGCGATCTTCGACCAGACCGCAGCGCCGCAGCGGTTCGGTGTTGCGCCAGAACAGCGCCATCATGTCGGTCAACGCCGAGGAGTCGTCGGCGAAATAGCTGTGCGCCAGCATGTCTTCGCCCAGTTCCGACATGTCGATGCTGTCGACCAGGGGAATGGCCAGCGTGTCGTCGCCGCCCTGCCCGGCGCGCGGCATGTCGCCATGCAGCTTGCGCGAGGTCACCAGCGCCCAGTCCGATTCCGAGGCATAGAGCGTCAGCCGCCGCGCCAGGGGGCGGATGGTCGGGATCATCTCGGCGAAGAGATCCGCGTCGACATCGGGCGCGGCAAACAGGATCTGGCCCAGCAGCGGCGCATCGCCCGGCTTGACCCCGCGTCGCAACGCCATCAACTCGAGCGCCTCGGTCAGCGCCCGGTTGCCCATGCTGTGCGCGACGATGTGAATGGTCGTCGCCCCGGAGCGTTCCACGAGATCGTCGAGGAACCCGGTCAGGCGACGCGCGCTCAGCTGCACCACCGCCGTATCGGCGACATAGCTGATGGTCGATCCGCGCGATGGCCAGGAATAGACGATCGGCACGCCGTCATATTCCATGTCATAGGCGATCTGCGCCGCGCGCTTGGTCGCCTGGTCGAAACGCACGTTGAAGCCATGCACGAAGACGAAGGCCTCGGTCTTGCCGGTGCCGTCGAATTCGGAATTGAGGCGGCTGTAGAATTCATCGGTCTCGACCGGCGTGACCGATTGCAGCATCACGTGCCGCGCCGGTGACGGAGAAAATTCCAGCCGCCAGATCGACGGCGCTTCGACCAGACCGGGGGTGTGCACCTCGGGGATGGTGACCGTGGCGATCCCCAGCTCGAGCGTGCCGCGTCCCGAGCCATAGAACGCCGCCGGCGCGTCATCGCCGCTGCGCGCCCGGTCGGTCGCATAGTAGACATCGATGGCGCGGAACCCCGCGTCGTCGCTCCGCGATGGCCCGGTCGGCGCGTTGTCCTGCGCCTGCGCGGCGGCGGCGCGGTAATCCGCGGCGTCGGCCTGCCGCCCGAGCAGATCCGACAGCCGCGCCAGATCGCGCAGCGTCGCCGCCAGCACCGGCCCCGGGCGTCCGCCGTCGCGCTCTTCTTCCAGCCTGTCGGTCAGGATCTGCCCGGCACGACGAAACTCGCCCTCGGCCTCGTAGAGCGCGGCGGCCTGCGACAGAAGCGGCACCGGATCGATATCCAGCACCTGCCGGTGGCGGGCGGCGAACCGCGCCAGATCCGCCAGGATCCGCGCCGCCTCGGTGCGTTGCCCGAGGTCCAGCAGAAGCGTGGCCTTGAGCTGGCTCAGATCAAAGATCAGGCGCAGGTCAGGGGTCGGATCGGCCTGGATTTCCGCCAGCGCGGCCTCGGTCCGGACCAGTGCAAGGGCGGGGTCGTTATCCGCGAGCCAGGCAAGCCCGGCGATGTCCGCCTCTTGCGCCCGAGCAGGGTCGGCAACCAGTACCGACAGGCCGATCAGCAGCCCCGCAACCCAGGATACCCCGCTGTGACGTCGCATCAATCCATCCTCGAAAAACCTGAAAGTTCAGGACATGTGCCCGGGATTCACCCCGCCAGATTACCCCATGACCGGGAAAAAAGCTATAAAGCGCTGCCGTTTTGGCCTATGCTGCGCACAATTCTAGGTCTGCACGCTTACCCATTAGGTCCTGCGCGATATGCGAGGGGTGCGATGAAAAAGCTTCTGCTGTTTCTTGCGACATGGCTGTGTCTAACATCTGCGGCGCAGGCGGAAACCCGGGCGCTTCTGATCGGCGTGTCGGATTACGATGACAGCGTCGGGCTGACGGATCTGAGGGGGCCCGCCAACGATGTGGCCCTGCTGAAGCGGGTGCTGGCGGATCGCGGCGTCGGCGATGTGACCGCCCTGACCGATGCCGGGCCGACCGCCCCGACCCGCGCCGCCATCCTCGCCGCCTTCGCCGACATGGCCCGCCGGTCGCGGCCCGGCGATTTTGTCTATATCCACCTCAGCGGCCACGGCACCCGGCAAACCGACCTGAACGGCGACGAGACCGACGGTCTGGACGAGGTCTTTCTGCCGTCCGACACGGCGCGGGCCGAACCCGGCGCGGGCACCATTCCCAACGCCATCGTCGATGACGAGATCGGCCAGGCGGTGGATGCGATCCGCGCAGCCGGGGCCGATGTCTGGCTGGTGATGGACAGTTGCCATTCGGGCTCGGGGCTGCGCGCGGCGGCCCCGGGCACGGCGACGCGGTTCGTCGACCCCGCGGCGCTGGGGGTGCAGGTCACGGTCCCGGCGCAGGCCGAAGTGCAGATCACCGAAACCCCGCGGCCGGATCTGCCCGGCGGGATACTGGCGTTCTACGCCGCGCGGTCGACCGAGGTCGCGCGCGAGGTCAACTTCGCCCAGGACAGCGGCGGCGAGGAATGGTACGGGCTGTTCACCTCCAAGCTGGCCGCGCGTCTTGACGGCAACCCCGGAATCAGTTTCCGGCAGCTGTTTCAGGCGGTCCTCAGCGATATGGCGGATGGGTCCGTGCCCGGTGCTGCGCGGCTGCAGACGCCGCTCTGGGAAGGCAGTCTGATCGACGCGGCGGTGTTCGGCGGCACCGGGACCATCGGACTGCGCCGCTTTGGCGTGGTCGAGGACGAAATCCTCGCGGGGCTGGTGCACGGGCTGGGCGACGGCACGCTGGTGGGGCTGGTGGCCGATGCCGCCGACGGGCCCGAGGCGCTGGTCGGCTACGCCCAGCTTGAGGACGTCGCGGCGACCCGCGCCTATCTGCGGGCGGTGGATGCCGATTGCGTGCCGCGGCTTGCGGCCCCCTGCGCCGCCTCGGGCCCCGTTCCGGCTGCGGCGCGGTTCGCTCAGGTGGTGGCGCGCCCGGTCGATCTGGTGGTGCGCATCGCCCTGCCCCGCGATCTGAGGACCGGCGCGGTGCTGCCCGCGGACGATCCGGTGATGACGGCGCTGAGCGCCGCTGTCGCCGTGGCCAATCAAGGCGCCACGGTGCGGCTCGACCTCGTGGCGGACACCTTCGACGTCGAGACGATCCGCGACGGCACTACGCTCTGGTTCGGGCGCAGCGCGCTTGAGGGACAGACGCCCGTCGGGCTGAAGTGGTCGGCGGACACGCCGGATCTGCCGGTCCTGCTGACCCGGATCGCCAGGGCCGAGACACTGGCCCGGATGCTGGGATCGGTGTCCGGCGGCGGGTCGATCCTGAATGCAAGCCCGGTCGCGGTGTCCACCAGCCTCGTCTCCGTCAACGTCGGCGATCTGGCACCGATCGGGGCAGAGGTGTCGCCCCAGCGCGAATGCCGGACGGCGCTGACCAACGCCCCCGCCGCGCGGTCCCTGTCGGGCAATGACGAGATCAAGCAATGCGACAGGATCGGCCTGCGCGCGCAGGGCACGGTTGCGGGCGAGTTCGACGTCAACCGCATTCATATCGACGCGCAGTTCTGCGTGCATGCGGACTACACCCGGATCGTCGATGCCCGCACCGCGACCGGTCTCGGGCAGGACATGATCATGTGTTCGGACTGCCCGGGCGGCTATGCGGCCGGCGACGAGCGGCTGTTCGTGATCATCGCGGAACAGCGCGCCAATGCCGAGGCGCTGAACCTCGAAGGGCTGGTCGAGACCTGCGCGGATGACGCGGGCGCGACGCGGAGCGCGGCCACGGCGCAGGCCCGCGACTTCCTGGATACCATCGCACGGCGGCCCGATACGCGCGGCGCTTTCGGCGGCTTTGATATCGAGAATATCTGGGTCGAGCGGTTCGGCTGGCGGGTCCTGCCGCGCGCCGAAGCCTACATCCGCGCCGGTCGCGCCGTAGATTAGAAGGCTGCCCCGGGGCCGTGTTGCCGGGAACAGCAGGAATGAGTGGACCCCGATGGGAGGGCAAGATGGACAAGGTAGCAATAGCGGTCACGACGGGATTTTTCGCCCTGTGCTGCGCGTCGGCGGGCGGCGCACAGGACGGCGGCGGCCTTGACAGGATCGCCGTGCCGGGCGGCACGTCCTCGATTGCCGTGCAGGCGCATGTGGCGGCGCTGAAGCAAGAGGCCGAGGTGGTCAGCGGCGACGCCGCAACCCGCATCTTCGGCGGGCGCGAGGCGCAAGAAGGGCAATGGCCCGCGCAGGTGTCGCTGCACACCGCGGCCCGGCTGGACGACACGGTCGAGGGGCTGTTCCAGTCCCAGTTCTGCGGCGGCACGCTGATCGCCCGGCAATGGGTACTGACGGCGGCGCATTGCGTGATCGGCGAGGACGGCCGCCCGTCGGCTCCCGGCAGCATCGCCGTGCGCACCAGTTCGGTCGATCTGGCGAAGGGCGACATCCGCGCCGTCGCGCGGGTCATCGTGCATGAAAACTACGACCCGGTCCTGATCGACAACGACATCGCGCTGTTGCAACTTGCAGAGCCGATCACCCAGGCCTCGGGGCCGGTCAACGCCATTCCGGTCCCCCCGCAAGGCGCGCAATTGCCGCAAGGGCCTGCGGTCGTCGTCGGCTGGGGCATGATGGAAGAGGAGAAGTTTCCACGCAACCTGATGGAGACCGACATCGACATCGTCAGCAACGACACCTGCAACCGGGGCATGGCCGAGCAGACCAAGCGCGAATTCGGCAGCTTCCTGATCGGGATGGGGCAGACCAACCGGATCCCGCAGGAAACCCTGGAACAGGCCTTTGCCATCCTGACCAGCAATCTCGGCAATGCGCTGTCCGACAACATGATCTGCGCGGGCATCCCGTCGGGTTCGAAGACATCGTGCAGCGGCGACAGTGGCGGGCCGCTGATGATCCGCCAGACCGATGGCAGCTGGCTTCAGGTCGGCATCGTCAGCTGGGGGCGCGAGCCGCTCGGGGCGACGACGCGCTGCGGGCATCAGGACCTCTACTCGGTCTATACCCGCGTTGCGAATTACTACGACTGGATCGCGAAAAACCTCGGCGGGTAGCCGGATCGAAGGGAAGGATCGGACCATGAAGACCCATGCCATTCTGTGTGCGCTGGCGGTCGGAGCGGCACTGTCCGCCGGTGTCCCGGCGCCGGGTGCCGCGCAGGCCCAGTCAGGCGGCGGTTTCGAGACGAGCGGCGGTTTCGGAGGCAGTTTCGACACTGGCGGCAGCGCTGCGGCGACGCCATCCGCAACCCCGCCACCGACCGCGCAGGGCGGTGGTTTCGGGGGCAGTTTCGGGGGCAGTTTCGAGGCGGGCGGGCCGGGTGCCCCGACACCTGCCCCGACGCCCGACCCGACGCCGGGTCGCGAGGTGCCGGTTGTCGGCGGCGACAGCTTCGGCCCCGGCAGCTTCGACGCGGTCGTGATCGAGCCCGGGCCCGTGGCCCCGGCACCGCCCGCTCCGGTCCCGGCCCCACCTCCGGCCCCGTCCCCACCGCCCGGCCCGCCGGTGGACCCGCAACTCATCGCCTTCGAGGCGCGCGACTACGGCATTCCGCCCAGCCAGAACTTGCGGCAGGGCAATTTCCATGGCCCGACCCCCACCAGCCTTCCCGGCGCGCAGGTCGTCGCGACCCAGGCGCTGGCGGGCGCGCTGCAATCGGGGCAGTCGATCATCCTGATCGACGTGCTGGGATCGGACTACAGCCTGCCCGACGCCTATCTTGCCCCGGCGCTGGCATCCGGCGGCAGCTTCAACGACCGTACGCAGCAACAGGCGGTGCAATGGCTGCGCCAGATCACCGGCGGCAATTCCGGCGCGGTTATCGTGCTCTATTGCAGCGACCCGATGTGCTGGCTCAGCTATAACGCGGCCCTGCGCACGGTGGCGGCGGGCTATACCAATGTCTACTGGTATCGCGGCGGATTGCGGGCCTGGCAGATGGCCGGATTGCAACTTTATCCGACGGGATTCTAGCCGTGCAGCTTCGGTCGGGCCTTGCCGGACGGATGCGGGTCGCGTGGCGATGCTGCAAGGCCAAAGCCACCGCCGCCGCCGTTGGGGTCATGGTCGCGCTGCTGGCCGCGACCGCCCCGGTTCGGGCCGAGGACCCGCGCGTCGCGCAGGCCTACGAGCTGATCGCCCGGGAAGACTGGGACGCGGCGCAGGGGCTGGCCGCCGCCGCGCTGGACAGCGCCGGCAGCGATCTTGACCGGTTCGACGCGCGCGAGGCGCTGGCGACGATCGCCTATTACACCGACGACACGGACGCGCCGCTGGCCGATCTCCACAGGCTCGATGCAGAGGCGATCCGGCTGTTCGGGCGCGATCATTCGCGCCGGGTGCCGGTGCTGCAATTGCTCGGCCTGACCTATGATTTCCTGGGGGCGCCGGAACAGGCGGCGCGCCACCTGACCGGCCTGATCCGGATCGCGCGGCTCGATCACGGGGAGGTCGACACGCTGCATGATACGATGCGCGATCTGGCCGAGCTTTACCGCGACGCGGAGGCCCCGCAGGTCGCGGCGATGCTGGCGGCGGATCTGGCACTGTCGGCGGAAGAGATCTACGGCCCCGATGACGAATTGACGCTAGAGGCGGCGGTGCTGCGCGCCGAGGCGCATCTGGCCATGGACCACCCGGTCGAGGCGATCATCCAGGCGCTGCCGCTGGCCCGCCTCGATCCGGACAGCCTGGCCGGGGCCCTGCCGGATCTGGCGCGGCGCGGCGATACCCTCTGGGCCGGGGTCGAGGCGCGTGCCGCCCAAACCGGCGATGCCCGGTCCGTCACCGAGGACTGGTTCGCCACCGCGCTGGCAACGCGTGACCGCCGCGATGCCGCGGACCGGGCGGACCTCGACCTGATGGGGCCGTTCTCGACCGCCATTCATGCCGGGAATACAGCCGAGGCCGATGCCATCGCGCGGCAACTGACCGCCACGGTACTGGCCGACGACCCCTTTCCGGTCGGCATCTACACGGTGATGACCTTCGCGCATCTGACCTCCGGCAACACCGCAGACGCCGTCCCGTGGGTCAAGCGTCTGGCCGCCGTGCCGCCCGAATACTTGGCGACGACGGATTTCGACGCGGCCGACCCGTTGCGCGATGTGGCCGCCTGGCTGGCCGACCGGGGCCGGGTGCCAGAGGCGCTGGACATCAACGCCCTGGCGCTGCGCCTGACCGACCTGCGCGACGATCCGCACGCACCGGGCCTGCAACGTCTGCGACTGGAGCGCGCGGGCCTGCTGGCGCTGTCACGCCGATACGCCGAGGCGCGGCAGGCCGCCTTGCACGCCTTGCAGGACAACGCCGCCTTTGCCCCGGCGGACCCGGGCCTGCGGGCGGATATCCTGGCCGAACTGGGTCAACTCGCCCTCGAAACCAGGGATTTCGCCACCGCCGAGGCGCAATTTTCCCACGCGATCGCCGTGCTGCAATCCGCGGGCCTGACCGAGGATCTGACCTGGGCCGAGCACCTGACCAGCTATGCGGGCGCGCTGACCGCGCTTGGGCGCGGGTCCGAGGCGGTTGCCATCCTCGAGGCCGCCCTTGCGGTGCGCACGCGTCTTTCCGGGCCCACGTCGCGCACCACCGCAACCGGGCAGATCACCCTGGCCGCCGCCCTTGCCGATGCCCAGCGGCATGACGACGCCGCGGCCCTGTTCGAGACGGCGCTGACCAGCTTTCGCAATGCGCCCGACGCGGATCCCGCGCTCAACCGCGCGCTGTTGCTGGCCTATGCGGGGCTGCTCGAACAGGTGGGCAAGGACGCGGCCGCGGATGCGCTGTTTCTGGAAGCCGCGGCACTGGGCGCATCCGGCGACGGCACGCAACTGCCGATCGAGGTGCTGACCTTTCAGCAACTGGCAGCGCGCGCATGGGCGACGGACGACCTCGACGCCGCATCGGGTTATCTGGCCAAGGCGCTGGACCGGCTGCCGCGCGACGACCCGGCGATCACCGAAATCCGTACATTGCAGGCCCGCATCGCGCTTGAGCGGGACGACCTCGGGACCGCGCTGGCGCTGTTTCGCGAGGTGACCCGCGATCTGGACCGTCCGGGGCAGGATTTCGGCCCCCGTGCGCGCGACTACCTGCCCGCCTATATCGCCACGCTGGACCGTCTGGCCCGCGCGGACGACAGGCTGGCCGACCGCTACATGGACGAGACCTTCGTGGTGGCGCAGGGCGTCAACGGGCTGTCGGCGGGTCGCGCGCTCAGCCGTGCCGCCGCCCGTTGGAGCGCGGCACCCGAGCTTGCCCGGAGCCTGCGCCAGTTGCAGGATCTGGAAGATGGCATCGTGGCCCTGCGCGCGGCGTTTCGCGACCGGGTCGCGACCGGCGCGGATGCGACCGACATTCAGGCGCGGCTCGACACCGATGTGGCCCGTGCCCGCGCCCTGCGCGAAGACGTCGCGCGGAGCTTCCCCGACTATGCCCGCTTTGCCACCGGCAAGGCGATAGAGCTTGCCACCGTCGCCGCAAGGCTGCACCCGGACGAGGTCATGGTGCTTGTCGCCACCGCGCCCGACGATGCCGCGACCGGGCAAAGCGGCAGCGTGATCCTTGCGGTCACCCATGACAGCCTGCGGATCAATGCGACGGTCAACCGCGACACGTTGACCGCGCTGGCGAACGATCTGCGCTGCGCCGCGGCCCTGACCGACGCGCGCTGCGGGCAGGCCCGGGCGGCGACGCGCGGCGCGTTCACATTCGACGACGCGCCCGGGCATGCGCCCCCCGACGCCTTCGATCTCGGGTTGGCGCATCGGGCCTATCTGGCCCTGCTCGATCCGGTGGCCGAAGCGTTGGTCGGCAAGACCCGGCTGATCGTGGTGCCAGACCGGGCGCTGACGGCGATGCCGTTTCACCTGGCCGTGCGCGACGCCCCGACGCCGGGCACCGGGCTGCGCGATGCCGCCTGGCTGCTCCGCGACATGTCGGTTGTGGTGGTGCCGACGGTGGCCAGCTTCGACGCCCTGCGCGGTCGGGGTGTACGTGCCAGGGGCGGCAGCTTTCTTGGCATCGGCGATCCGCTGATCGGCAGTCAGCGCGGCGGGGCGCGCCCCTTCGACTGCGGCGTGGCGCAAAGCGAGCCGGTGCTGGCCGCCGCGCTTGATGCCAACGGCACCGGCAGCTTCCAGCGCGGCGGCAAGACCGATACCGAGGCCCTCGCCAATCTGCGCGCCCTGCCCGAAACCCGCTGCGAACTGCAGCACGCCGCGCGCCTGTTTCCCGAAAAGAACCGCCTGCTGCTGGGTGCCGAGGCGACCGAAGCCCGGATCAAGGCGCTGAGCCGGTCGGGCGCCTTGGCAGAATACCGGACCCTGTCCTTTGCCACCCATGGCCTGATCGCGGGCGAGGTTGGCGCGTTCGACGCAGGTCTGGTGATGACACCGCCCGGCACGCCCGGCGGTGACGATGACGGTCTGCTGACAACCGGGGAGATCGCGCAATTGCGGCTGGATGCGGATGTTGTGCTGCTGTCGGCCTGCAACACCGCGGCGGGCACCGCCGACAATGCCGAGGGGCTGTCCGGACTGGCCAGCGCGTTTTTCTACGCCGGCGCGCGCAGCCTGTTGGTGTCGCATTGGCCGGTCTATTCGGACGCCGCCACGCGGCTGACATCGGCGATGGTCACTCGGCTTGATACCGATCCGGGGCTGGGCCTGTCGGATGCGCTCAGGCTTGCGATGCTGGATGTTCTGGACGACCCGGCAAGCGACGCGCGCATGCGCCATCCGGCGTACTGGGCCCCGTTCATGATCGTCGGAGAAGGCGCACCCGCGCCCTGATGCGCGCGCATGGCGGTGTCGGATTACTCTGTGAACGCGATGTCGGACATCATGATATCGGGGTTGCCGCGATCCGTGGAGCGCAGGCGAAGGCCAC
The DNA here is from genome assembly GCF_054482575.1 of Roseivivax sp. CAU 1753. Classification (NCBI taxonomy): domain Bacteria; kingdom Pseudomonadati; phylum Pseudomonadota; class Alphaproteobacteria; order Rhodobacterales; family Roseobacteraceae; genus Roseivivax; species Roseivivax sp. CAU 1753. The sequence continues at coordinate 1,067,155 of NZ_JBTLRF010000001.1, forward strand.
CCGTCGAGATGCGCCACTCGACGTTTTGCGAAACGTCGCGGCCCGTGACCGGGTCGGTGGCGTTGAAAGTGAACGCGACGATCCCGTCGCGCCGCACCCCGCTTATCCGGACGCTGCCGACCCCGTCCGGGTTCGACCAGCGACCGGTGATCCGTTCGGACCCGCCCGTGCCGACCAGCGACCCGGAGATGGCAAACCGCCGACCCGGCACGACGCAGTCGCCGGACAGCTGCAGCGTGTCGTCGGCGGCCACATAGACATTCCGGATCCGGCAGCGCACGGTTTCCTGCGGACCGTCCGGCGTTTGCCTGGCCCAGCCGGACCCGCGCCAGGCACCATCCATCTCGGCCAGTGGCTCAGCGACGGCGGCGCCCGCTGTCAGCAGGGCGATCATGGCAAAGCTAAGCAGACGCATGCGCAGGTCCTTTCCAGGTAAGCAAGGCGGGAAGCAACAGCAGATCGACCAGAAGCGCCGCCCACAGCGTGACGATCATCATGCCACCAAAAAGCCGGATCGGGGTGAAGTCGCTGAACAGCGTCACGCTGAGCCCGACGGTCAGCAACAGCGTCGTCAGGACCATGACCTGCCCGGCGGAACGGGCCGCGGTTTCGACGGCGTCGTGCGCGGAACTGCCCGTCGCGATTGCCGCGGAATACCGACCGAGAAAATGCACCGTGTCGTCGATGGCTATGCCGAAGGCGATGGTCAGCGCCAGCACCGCCGTCGGGCTGAGTTCGCCCTGCGTCCAAAGATGAATCGACGCGCCGGTCAGCATCAGGGGCAGAATATTGGGAATGATCAGTGTCGGGATCAGCCGCATCGACCGGAACGCGAGCGCGACCAGGACCGTGGCGCCCAGCGCCGCCACCACCAGACCCACCGACAACTGCTCGATCAGGCTGACGGCTTCCTGCCGCATGACCGTCGGCAGGCCCAGGACGCGATCCGCGCCGCCCTGCACTGCGGCGCGGTCAAGCCTGTCGAAGGCCGCAAGCGCCGCGTCGTTGCGCATGGGTTCGGGAACCGAGACGAATATGCGCGATGCGTCCGTCTCGGTGCGCAACCGCGCGATCAGGGCCGCCGGCAGGGTTTGCAGGTCCTCCGGCGTGGGCGGCACCTCGGGATGGCCAAGCCAGCGGGCGAAATTCACCTCTGACAAGACGCGGCCCGGCCCGCTTTCCGCCTCCAGCCGCGAAACCAGATCCCGGGTTTGTTGCCAATCGCCGTCGGTTTCGACGATCATCTGGAAGACGCCGCCAAAGTCGTCGGATATCGCGTCATTGGTCGCCAGGGTTTCGCTGCTGTCCGGCAAATTCTGGTACAGCGGAAACCACGCCCTTGTCTGGCTGAACCCCAGGGTCGCGGCGGTCAGCAGGACAAGGCACCCGGCGATGATCGTGCGGGGCCGTGCCGTTCCGATCTCAGTCAGACGTTTTGCGCCGGACGCGCTGAAACCTGGGATCGGTGTCGCCGACAGGGCAAGCCGCTGGCCGAGAAGCGCAAAGCTGACGATCACGATTGCAAACGACAACAGCGTGCCGACCGCACCCAGGATGGCAAATTCGAACAACTGCGCATTGCCTGTCAGCGTGATACTCGCGAAGGCGACCGAGGTTGTGAGCGCCGTCAGCGCGCAGGCTGGTCCGACCGTCTCCACCGCATCCCGCACCGAACCATGGCTTTTGACATGGCCCGCCAGATGGACGCCATCCGCCACACCCAGCACCAGAAGCAGGATCGGGATCACGTTGCTCAGAACGGTGATCGGAAAGCCAAGCCAGACCGACAGCGCCAGAACACCCGCAGCCCCGATGAGCGCGGGGACAACGGCAAGAAGCGCCATGCGCAGATCGCGCAGCAGCACGACGGCCGACAGCGCCACGATCAGCGCGCCCCAGAGGTTCAGGGAAATCAGATCCGCCTTGAGCCCGGACACGATCTCGGCGCTGATCACGTCCTCGCCGGTCAGGTTCGCGGAGAGGTTGGCGGGCAGCGCGCGCGCCAGCTCTGCCGATATGTCCGCGACGGCATCCGCAACCCGCGTCTGGTCGGTGTCGAAAGACACGGCCAGCAACACGGCGGTGAGTGCTTCGTTGACGAAGGTCGGCAGGCCGGTTTGCAGATCGTCGAAGGCAGACAGGCTGGCGGGAAAGTCCTCTGCGATAACCGGGCCGAACAGGGGCCTGCCAGAGGGCGCCGCCGCGTCGGGGGGCCAGCGCAGCGCGAAGGGTGACGCCACCGCCGTCACCCCCTCCAGAAATTCGAGATCCAGCGACAGATCGCGCAAGGCGGTCATGTCGCCGACGGTGAAGGGTTGCGACGCGGTGACTAGGATCAGCGCGGTACTGAGCGGCGGCGACTGGGTGTCCTCATAGGTGCGCTGTGCCTGCGACAGCGGACTGTCTGACAGAAAGACCCGGTGGATATCGTCATCGAAGGTGACTTGCGGCAGGCTGACCCCGATGAGGGCGATCAATGCAAACAAGCAAAGCGCCGCTGCCCGTGGGGCCTTCAGGGCAGCAATCCCAAGGCGTTCCGCGCCAAATCCGATGCCGCGGAACATGGGCTACATCGCCCGCAACGGCGCCAGCGCCCTGTGCTCGACCCGGATGCGGACCCACAGCATCCCGGCGTTCAGCACCGTGAACGCGACCGCCACCCAGACCAGGCCCAGCACCATCGGCGCCACGATGATCTCAGCCACGACCAGCATGTAATTGGGGTGCGAGACGTATTTGAAGGGTCCGCGCACCACCAGCGGTTCCTCGAGGATGATGATGCGGGTGGTCCATCGACCGCCGAGGCTGGCAAGGATCCAGACGCGCAGGATCTGCAGCCCCGCGAACAGGGAAAGCCAGCCGAGCGAAACCGATTCGTCAAAGCCGAACAGAACGAGGCAGGCGATCCAGGCGCTGTGCATGGCGACCATGACCGGGTAATGCGCGGCACCGACCTCATGCGCCCCTTTCGCCAGAAGGCGCGCCGTGTTGCGTCTGGCAATCGCCAGCTCGCTGAGACGTTGCAGGACGATGAAGCCGAGAAACAGAAGCGTCGCCGTGTCCATCACGCCGCCGCCGCGCGGACGTGGAACGGCAGGAAGGACGCGGTGAACCCCGGCCCCAGGGCGCAGGCCATCATCTGGCCCGTCTTGCCTGCGTCGATCACCGACTTCATGACGAACATCACCGTCGGCGCGGACATGTTCCCCGCAACGCGCAACGTGTCCCGTTCAGCGTCCAGGGATCCCTGTTCCAGATGCAGCGCGCCCTCGATCGCCTCGACCACCTTGGCGCCGCCGGGATGGCAGACGTATCGGTCGATCCGGTCGTGATCGAGGGTCGCGGCCTTCAGTGCACCCTCGGTCGCGGCGGCGAATTCCTGGGTGACAAAGCTGGGGATCGAGCGGTCGAAGACCACGCCGAAGCCCGTCTCGTCCACGTCCCAGCCCATGATGTCGAGCGTGTCTGGCCACATCTTCTGGTGGCCCTGGCCAAGCGTCACACACGTCCCGGAGGTGGGCGGGGCGGCACTGATGCACGCCGCCGCGGCCCCGTCTCCGAACAGGACGGTTGCGATGATATCGGCCTTTTGCAGCCGGTCCGCGCGAAACGACAGGGAACAGGCCTCGACGACGACCAGCAGCACCTTCGATCCGGGCCGGCCCGTGGCAATGGCCTGTGCCGTCGACAGACCGGACACGCCGCCAGCGCATCCCAGGCCAAACACCGGCACGCGCATGATGTCGTCCCGGAACCCCATCTCGGAAAAGGCATGCGCTTCGAGCGACGGCGTCGCGATGCCCGTGGAACTGACGGTCACGACGCAATCCACATCGGCTCCGGTCCATCCGGCGTCGTCCAGCGCGCTTTGTGCCGCCGCGATGAACAGGGACTTCGCACCCGCCAGGTAGGCCGCGTTGCGGTCCGCCCAGCCATGGTCTTTGGTGAACCAGTCGATCGGCACGACGGAATACCGGGTGTCGATCCCCGCCCTTTGTAACCGCGACACGAACGGCCCTAACCGGATATTGATCAAGCAGCATTTCGCTGCATTGCAGTTGCGCCGAAGCAGTCGTTCTAAAATTGATGAAACCACATCGAATTGCTGCTGTAGCTTAGGTCATCCGATGTAACCAAGCTGTTAACGCACTAAATGCCATCCCTCAAGAAATGCATCGCGTCAGCGGTCAGTGGCCTTTTCTTCCCGGTTTGAACGAGCCTCGATCACTCGTTGAAACAGGGGCTATAATTAAACTTCAACGGTCTTCCCGGGATTCATGATGTTCTTCGGATCGACGGCTCGTTTCAACGTTGCCATGAGCGCATAGGCGGCGCCGTGCTCTTCCTCCATGTAGCGCTTCTTGCCAGTGCCCACGCCATGCTCGCCGGTGACGGTCCCGCCAAAGGACAGAGCGAGCTTGTTTACCTCCGAGGCCAGTGACTTGGCCCGCGTCAGTTCGCCGGGGTCGCTCCGGTCAATCAGGATCATGAGGTGGAAGTTGCCATCGCCGACGTGGCCGACAATTGGGGCGATCATGCCGGAGGCCGCCACCATGTCCTTGGACCGCGAGATGCATTCGGCCAGCGCCGAGATCGGAACGCAGCAATCGGTAATTAGACCTTCGCAGCCTTTGCGCAGCGATTTCCCGGCGTAATAGGCGTTGTGTCGTGCGGTCCACAGGCGATTGCGATCTTCGGCCTTGGTGGCCCACTGAAGACCCGACACGCCGAACTCCTGGCCGACGCTTTCGAACATCTCCACCTGCTCTTTCACGCCGGCGTCAGACCCATGAAATTCCAGAAACAGGTGCGGTTTTTCGGGCAGGCTCAGTTCGGGGTTGAAGATGTTCATACCTTTCATCTGGACCTCGTCCAGCAATTCGATCCGCGCCATCGGTATGCCCATCTGGATGGCCATGATCACCGCGTTCACGGCGTCATCGACGGTCTCGAAGGAACAGGTCGCGGCCAGGATGGTGTCGGGCTGGCCGAACAGGCGCACCGTCAACCTGGTGATGATGCCGAGCGTGCCTTCTGAACCAATGAAGAGGTGTGTCAGGTCATAACCGGCCGAGGATTTTCGCGCGCGAGAGCCGGTTTCGATGATAGTGCCATCGGGCAGCACGACTTCGAGCGCGAGAACGTTTTCGCGCATGGTGCCGTAGCGCACGGTATTGGTTCCCGAAGCTCGGGTGGCAGCCATTCCCCCCAATGTCGCATCCGCGCCGGGATCGACCGTGAACATCAGGCCCGTTGCGCGCAGCTCATCGTTGAGTTGCGTTCGCGAGACGCCAGGCTGCACGACGGCGTCCAGATCGCTGTCATGGATTTCGAGGATCCTGTTCATGCGGCTGGTGTCCACACTGATCCCGCCGTGAATCGGGATCACGTGGCCTTCGAGCGACGTGCCGATGCCGAAAGGGACAACCGGAACCACGTGGCGCGAACAGATCTTCATGATCGCGGAGACTTCTTCGGTGGTTTCAGGAAAGGCGACCGCATCCGGCAAGGCGGGTTCTGAATAGGCCTCGTCCCGGCCATGCATTTCCCGGACGGACTCGCCGGTCGACAGGCGCTCGCCCAACAGGTTTTTCAGGTCGGAGATGGCTTGAGCGGTCGGGTCCGTGGTCATGGAAGGTCTCTTTGAAAAATGGTCTACTGGTGTGGTTCCGGCTTGTCTGACTTGGGCCGATCTCAGTCCAGTTGCGTGTCGGCGGTGTCGATCTGGTCATCGCCGGCCCAACGGGCGGCCAGGTGCAAGAGTATGATGACCATGGCAATCGGCACCGACATGGAGATCCAGACCATCGGAATGCCGAGCGTGTCGGCGGTCAAGCCGGATTGGCGGGCCAGGTAGCCCTTGGCAAAGCCACCTCGCAAGCCAATGAAGCAGAAATAGACGACCGGCAGAACGAAGGTCATGACCGCCGCGCTGTGGACTGCCTCGGCAAGGAAACCCAACAGATGAGGACGCTCCGGCGCGACGCTCTGCATCAGCACCGCGTCCGAGCGCGTCTTGAACGACAGCGTCGCCCCCAGAAGTCCGGTCCAAACCATGGCATACCGGGCCACGTCCTCTGTCCAGACCGGGGGCGCGGAAAACACGTAGCGGGCAATGATCTGCAGGAAGACGGTCAGGAACATGAGGCAGACGGCGAAGACGGCCGCGCCGCGGGCGACGCGGTGAACGCTGTTGCTTGCTGCGATGATGGCGTTGCGCATGTGGCGTCTCCTGCCGAAAAGGGCCGGGCCTCGTCCAAGGCCCGGCGGGTGCGGGTCAGCGGTTGGAGTCGGACAGGTCTGTCCAGACTTTCACGTCCTCGGATGGCATCAGGCCGGAGTCGTAGACCGGCTTGGACGCTTCACGGAACACCGCGCGCTCTTCTGCGGTCAGACGCTGGACGGTCACGCCCTTTTCTTCGAGGGCGGTGAGACCGCGCTCGGAGGCCTCGGCCAGCCACGCGCGGGCCGCTGCATCGGCGGTTTCGACGGCGCTGTCCACGGCGGCCCGGTCTGCCTCGGACAGGCCCTCGTACCAGCTCTTGGAGACCAGGACCGCGCGCATCGGGATGATCACACCGGCGTCCGAGAAGTTCTTGACGAAATCGGTCTGGCCGAACATCACCGGCACGAAGGGCGAGTTCAGATAGCCGTTGATCACGCCGGTTTGCAGGCCCGCAGGCACTTCACCCCAGGGCACGATGGTGCCGCTGGAACCCCAGGCCTGGTACATGGCGATCTGCGCATCATCGAGCGCGCGCATCCGCAGGTTTGACATGTCGGCTGGCGAGCGGACAACCGCGTCGGTGGTGATGATGCCCGAAAGCGGCCCGAGAGGCGCCAGCGCCAGCACGACCACATCCTGGTCCGCCAGGTTGGCATTGACGCGGTCGAAGATCTTGCCCGCTTCCAGCACGCGGTCCATGTGATCCACATCGTCGAAGATGTAAGGCAGGCGCACGCCATAGATGAAGGGATCGACCTGCGCGATGGCACGCACGTCCGACAGCGATACCTCCAGCAGACCGGTCGACAATTGGTCGAACTTTTCAGCCTCGTTGCCGACGGACCCGCGCGGCATTTCGCGCACCTCCATCCCGGCTTCGGTCAGGGCCGCGCCGAAGGCATGCGCCCAGTTGTACGAGCCGCTGGTATCGAGATCCGGCGCGCTGTCCAGGGCGATCTTGACTTCCGCGCTGACCGCGCTCGACATCGCGAGCAATGCCGCCAGTGAGAGTGCCTTGAGTTTCATGTTGGTCTCCTCCGTTTTTGTTCTAATTCACTGAGAATCCGAGCAGGCGCGGCAATGTGAGCGAGAGAGCCGGCCAGTAGACCAGCGCCATCAGCAGCAGCACCTGCACGATAATGAAGGGCAGCGCGGCATAGGCCAGCCGCCAGTAGTTGAGGTTTGTCAGCGCCGCGACGACCACGAGGCATTTGCCCAGCGGCGGCGTGATCAGCCCGACACACAGGTTGAAGCACAGCACGATGCCAAGCTGGATCGGGCTGATGCCTTGCTCCAGGGCCTGCGGCGCGAAAAGCGGGATGAGCAGCGTCAGGGCCACCGGCGTGTCCATGAACATGCCCGCAATCAGGAAGATGGCGACCAAGAAGAACAGGTACTTGGTGCCGGTCAGTCCGAAGGAGCCGACCCAATCCGCCAGGGCGCTCGACCAGCCCAGCTGCCCGGCCAGGTAGCCGAGCACCGAAATCGCCGCGAGGATGATGAAGATCGTGCCGGTCATCTTGGCCGTCGCCTCGACAGCATCAAAGATCATCCGCAGGGTCAGACCCTTGTAGAACTGGCCCGCCACCAGCGCGACCAGCACCGCGATGGCCGACCCTTCGGTCGGTGTCGCCAGACCGAAGACCAGCGACCCGAGGATCACCACGGGTAGGCACAAGGCCGGTGCCGCGTTCAGAAGGCTGGGCAGAAATGGTGGCAGATCGTCAGACTTGCCGCCCGGATGCCCCTTGGCGGCGGCAATGATGGCATTCAACGTCATCAGGGACGCGGCCAGAAGCAAGCCCGGCACCACGCCCGCGATGAACAGGGCGGCAACCGAAGCTCCGGTCAGGCCGCCATATATGATCATGATAATCGAGGGCGGAATGATCGGCCCGATCATCGACGAGGCCGCGGTGATGGCCCCCGCGTAATATGGGTCGTACCCGCGGGCCTTCATTTCGGGCACGAAGGTGCGCGACAGGGCGGCGCTGTCCGCGATGGCCGAACCTGAAATGCCGGCAAAGAACACGCTGGTCAGGATGTTGACATGGCCCAGCCCGCCACGAAAGCGGCCGACGATGGACATGGCGAAATCGATCAGGCTGCGCGTGACCCCCGCTCGGCCCATGATCTCGGCGGTCAGGATGAACAGCGGCATTGCCATGAAGGCAAAGACATCGAGCTGGGCAAAGATGCGCTGCGGCAGGATCGACAGGAACTGGCTCTTGTCGAGGGCCACGAAGGTCAGCACCGAAACGGCACCCATCAGGTAGGCAAAGGCCGTGCCGCTGATCAGAAGAATGATGAAGACGATGGGGATCAGGTACATTGTGTTACACCGCCGTTCGCATGGCAGCCGTCTCGGATTGGCCAGCGCCGTTGAGGATGGGCGGATGTGTCACGATGGAGCGCAGATCGGTGTCGGAGGGCGCAAGGCTCGCCATTTCAGGGCGGGGTCGCGCGGTTTCCGCTTCGGCGGCAAAAAAGGTCTCAAGCGTCTTGGCGGCAGCCAACATCGCTTCATCCCCGCGCACCGGTCCCAGCATCTGCAGCCCGAAGGGCATGCCCTGGGGGTCGCGCCCGCAGGGCAGCGTGATCGACGGGCCGCCGGTGAGCGAACCGCGATAGGTCAGTGCCAGCCAACGATAATAGATATCCATGCTCTGGCCATCGATCTCCGTGGCATGGCCCTGGGTCCAGGGGAACGGGGAGACCGGCGCGGTGGGGAGGAGGATCACGTCGACATCCTGCATCACCGCATTGAACCGGCGCAGGATGCGCGTCTGTTCGGCATGCGCCCAGGCCCGGTCGGCCAAAGTCATGGACAGCCCCATCTCGACATTTGTTGCGATATCGGGGCCCAAAGCATCGGGGTCGGATTTGAGGACCTCGCCGAAAGCCGACACGAAGCTCTCGGCACGCAGGATGTCGAAGCAACGGTCCATATCACCGAGCGCCAGATCAATCGCGCGGCAGTCCTGAACCTGCGGCGCGATTTTTTCGACACGCGCCCGGAAGGTCGCCCGAATGGAAGGGTCAACGGGCGCACAGCCGAAGTCCTCGCTGAAGCCTATGCGCAGGTTTTCAAGGCGAATTTCAGGCAGGGACGCAAAGCGGTCCGGCGCCCCGCGGCAAGACAGGGGATCGTCAGTATGAAACCCCTGGCAGACCTGCAGCATCATTACCAGATCGTCCATTGTGCGTGCCATCGGGCCAAGCACCGAAATGCCTGACCATCCCAAAGGCCGCGTCGGATGGGCGATGACGTCGACGGAGGGCCGATAGCCTACGATACCGCAGAGCGCCGCCGGCAATCTGAGAGACCCGCCCGTGTCCGACCCAGTGCAGAGGGGCAGAAGGTCTGCCGCCAACGCAGCCGCCGATCCGCCAGAAGAACCGCCAGCGATCACGTTGGCGTCAAACGGGTTTCCCGTCGCACCCCAGACCGGGTTGCGGCTGTTGCCGCCGGCGCCGCATTCGGGAACATTGGTCTTGGCCAGAATGATCGCTCCAGCGGCGCGCAGCCGCGCTACCATGGGCATATCTACCTGTGGACAGTTGGCCCGCATCCGAGGGCTGCCATGGGTGGTCAGCAACCCTTTGGTGTCCTGAAGATCCTTCACCCCAACCGGCAAGCCGTCGAGCGGCCCCTTAGGCGTCCCGGCCCGCCATCTGCCTGTCGCCTGAACCGCCTCGCCGACAGCACGTTCGGCATCGATCGCGGTAAGTGCGTTAATCTTGGGATTGACCTGCGAGATCCGCTCGAGACAGGCCGTCAGATACTCGCTGGGCGTGAGCCTGTAGTCCGCAAAGCGCTGCAACACCTCGTGCGCGGACAGGGCCATCAAGGCTGCCCCCTTCATGCGTCCACCCGTGATCCATCCAGCGTGATCGAACCTGACATCGTATCCCTCCCAAGATGACGATGTCGGTTATGGTAAAGCGGATCTCGGGCGAAGAATATTGAATTTTCGGATCATGACCTTAACCAAACGGAATGGTCTGAAGGTCTTCCGTCACTTTTCGCAGGCATTTCAGAAAGAATGACAAGGTCGGATTCGTGTCAACCTGATCGCTGCGCCAGAAGCACCGTGCCTCGGACAGGAGGCCTCGGGTGTCCAATGGAAGCGAAACGATGTCGCCGCGTGCCGCATGGGCCTGAGCCAGGCGTTGCGGCATGAGACCCAGTGCGGGGATCGCCTCCAGCAGGGCGAGGTTTAACGTCAACGACAAGGAGGCAATCGTGTTGGCCGGGGGGGTCAACCCGTACCCGGAAAAAAGCGCATCAATCGCGCGCCGTGCAACCGAGTTAGCCTGAGGCAGAATCCACGGAAAATCTACTACATCGCCCCAGTCCAGGTCAGCCCGTTTTGCCAGCTGGTGATTGCGCCCGGCCACGACTATCACCGGTTCCGCAAACAGGCCGAGCTGCGCAATGCCGGGCAGTTCCTGGGGCTGCCAGATCCGGGCGATGAGGACATCCAGCTCACCGGTCTCCAGTTCGGGCAGAAGTTCGACGAAATGGCCTTCTTTTATCGAGATGCTGGCCTGCGGCGTGCTGCCTTTGAACAGCGCAATGGCGCCGGGCAAAAGGGTGGGAGCAACCGAACTGACAACCCCCACTGAGACCGATCCTGAAACCCCGCTCGCCATGGCCTCGATGTCAAAGGCAGCCCGGTCAAGCTGATTGAGCGCCTGCCTGGCGTATTCTGCGAGCCTTTGCCCGATCGGCGTCAGAAACAGCCGGTTCCGCTCGCGCGTCACGATGGGGGCGCCGACGATCCTCTCAAGTTCTGCAATCTGCTTGGACACGGCGGGCTGTGAGACATTGAGCGCCTCGGACACCCGCGCGACCAACTTCAGATCTGACAAGGCGGCAATCACCCGCAAGTGGCGGATCGTGATGGCCTTCTGGAACGTGAGGTTTGGAATGGTCAATACTCCCGGATCTCTTTGTGTCGACACTATCATCATGACTTGCATGTATGAACACTGGCCGAGCTGCGGCTCAGCAGGGAGGACTGGAGGGAATGGAAACCAGCGGGCGGAAGGACGTGCCTTGGTTAGAACGCCGCTCCCACACAAGAGTTTCAGCAAAAGCCAGCTTGCTTTCGGCCGGACGGTACGAACCGCGGCCCCGGACTGCCGTTCGCGCCAGGCGTGACGAAGGCATGGTCGGCCCAGTGCCGACGTTCATGGTCCGCGCAGCGAATGACGGCTCCGAGCCCATAGTGCAGTATTTCCGCAATGCAGCTAATGTCGGCTTTCAGGTTTCAATTGCCGAATACTCATCGGTGGGCGATCAACTGGTCACCAAGGCGACGTCACTTTCGCAGTGGTTTCCGTCTTCCATCATCACCAGCACTTTGATGTATCAACTGGCCATCCGTTCTTCGTGGGCGAAGGGGCTGAGGCCAAGCCATTTCTGCATGCAATTTGCGATCTCGGGGGTGCCCGTCAGGACCATCCGTCCGCCTTCCACCGCTTTCTCGACGGAATCGACGCCCATCCATATTGCAGTCATGGTTCGCAGGTGACTTTCCGCGTAGAGGTCAACTTCGTGACCTGGGTCAGTATAACAAGCCTCAACGCCGGTATTTGGATCCACCAGAAGCCAGTTATTTTGCTTTGCGGTCGCAAGATCATTGAACACGAACTGAAGGCACACTCGTTTCTTGGGCAACGGGTCAATGTTTAGGCCGCGGTGCATGTCCCAGATCAGCAGTTCTGGGTCGAGATTGTCGAGCGAAAGCCCGCTTTCGACCCATCGTTGCCCCCACACACCGATCCCCATGATAAGGGGCCTCAATTCTTCGCCAGCCGTTGTCAGACGATATTCTTTGACGCCTTTGTCTGTCTTGGCGGACTTGATCACGCCTGCCGCTTCCAATTCGCCCAAACGCTTTGATAGAAGCGAAGGCGACATGCGCGGTAGGCCACGCCTAAGGTCATTGAACCGCGTGCTGCCGCACAGGAATTCCCGCAGTAAAAGAGGCGTCCAGCGCGAACATAAGATCTCCGCTGCCATCGCAATCGGGCAAAACTGACCGTAACCACCACTCATGATATCACTCCTTTTTGGCTGCCAAAGCATCATCTTGAGCGTAGTCGGGATTGCAAATTGTAGCCAGTACAGTTTCTGGACTATCGCCACGGCGTCGTCCGCGTGATCCTGATGTTGCATTTTGATGGAACGGAGAATTCGCTATGAACAAATCTATTGATCGCGCAAGAACCGCTGCCGACCTGAATGAGACTGCCAAAACTCTGGCAAAAACATTCGCTGCAAGGGCCGCTGACCATGATGACAATGACAGGTTCATCGACGTCAATTACGCCGACCTGAAAAGCGCCGGACTGATTTCGGCAGGTGTTCCTGTCGAGCTTGGCGGCGGTGGGGCCGACGTGCGCGCGCTGTGTGACTTGCTGCGCATTATCGCTGGGGCCTGCGGGTCTACTGGGCTTGCCCTATCAATGCATACCCACCAAGTCGCAATCCCCGCTTGGCGTTGGCATCATCAGGACACTGCGCGTCCCATGGTCGAACCACTCCTGCGGCGAGTTGCCGACGAAAAAATTGTGCTGGTGAGCTCGGGCGGATCAGATTGGATTGGTGGCTCCGGCACAGCCGAAAAAGTAGACGGCGGGTATCGGATTACCGCCCGAAAGGTGTTCTCGTCCGGCGCGCCTGCGGGTGATCTGCTCATGACTGGTGCCATTAGTGACGACGACGGAAAAAAGACGGTCCTGCATTTCGGCGTCCCACTTGCCGCGCCCGAAGTCACTGTGCTGGATACGTGGCGCACCATGGGCATGCGCGGCACCGGATCGCACGACATAACAATCGACGGGTTGTTCGTCGCGGACGACAAAATCCCACTCAAACGCGCAGCAGCCGAGTGGCACCCGGCGTTTCAAATGATCGCCACCATCGCGTTTCCGCTGATTTATTCAGTGTATCTGGGCATTGCCGAAAGCGCGCGAGAAATTGCAGTCGACATTGCCGCAAAGAAACCGGTCTGCAACCGCACCCAGTCTATTGCCGGACGTATGGATACGGCTTTGGCCACCGCACGCATGGCGCAAACCTTTATGATCGAAGCTGTCGAGCGCAACGCACCCTCGGCAGAGACCATCAATGACGTGATGATTGGCCGACGTCTGGTCGAAGAAAACGCGATACGGACGGTGGAGCTGGCTATGGAGTTGGCTGGCGGCGCGAGCTTCTATCGCAAGACTGAGCTTGAGCGGCGTTTCCGCGACATTCAGGCCGCGCGGTATCATCCGCTGCAAAAAGAGGTGCAGGCCGAATATGCCGGAGCAATGGCACTGAGACAGCCAATCGATCAAATATTTTAGCGCCGTACTTGTTCAAGTTCGAGTAAACTCAGCACGTCGGGGCTTAGCACAACAAAAAGGAAATCGTCATGAAAGTCGCAGTTGTCCAGGAACCGCCCGTCTATCTGAACCTCGCGGCCAGTATGGAGCGTGCGATCAACCTTGTCGCGCAGGCCGCAAAAGATGGTGCCAAATTGATGGTCTTTCCCGAAACATGGTTTCCCGGATACCCGACGTTTTGCTGGCGACTGTCGCCGGGCGCGGACATGGGCAAGACGGATGAATTGTTTGCGTTGTCACAAGCCAATTCCATTGACCTCAGCCGCAATGGCATGGCCCCGTTGCAAGAAGCCGCCGCAGAGCACGAGATGGTCATTGTGGTCGGCTATCAGGAGATCGACGGGGATGTATCGGGCTCGACGATTTTCAATTCCTGCGCGATCATCGATGCCGACGGTCGGATCATGAACAACCATCGCAAGCTGATGCCGACCAACCCCGAACGCATGATTTGGGGCTTTGGCGACGGGTCTGGCCTGAACGTGGTCGAAACTGCGGTCGGGCGTATCGGCGCGCTACTGTGTTGGGAAAACTACATGCCCTTGGCGCGTTATGCGCTTTATGCACAGAATATCGACATCTACGTCGCCCCGACCTGGGACACAGGTGACACGTGGCTTGCCACGATGCAGCACATCGCGCGCGAGGGCGGGTGTTGGGTCATAGGATGCGCAACTGCGCTTGAGGCGTCTGACATTCCCGAAGGTATCCCTCATCGCGACATTCTATTCCCGAACAACGATGAATGGGTCAATCCCGGTGACGCCGTCATCTATAAACCCTTCGGTGGAATCGCAGCCGGTCCGATGCATCGCGAAAAGGGGCTTCTTTGGGCCGATATAGATGTATCCGCTGCCCGCGCCTCACGTAGAAAATTCGATGCAAGTGGCCACTACGCCCGCCCGGATGTATTCTCGCTCACCGTCGACAGAAGCCGAAAAGTGCCGGTTTCATTCAGCTGACCGACTGTCGCTAATTGCAGCTACGCATGCATTTCACACGCTCAATTGGCAGGGGTATTTTCAACATGGGCTCGGTCCGAACGCGTTGATAGCAGCCATTCGTGCGCGCGCGGCGAAAGCTCGCTTCGTCCCGCGAAGCTGACTTTTCTTTCGTCCGCAGCGAATGGCGGCTCCCCTGAAGGTTTTTCGATGCGGGCCGCGGCGCGACGTGGGCGGCCGGGAGGTGGCGGCTCGCGTTGACAAACCTCGGAAGGAGGAAGCCGCGGGGGGCTTGGATCAGGCTATGGGGAAAGTGCGCGGACGGTCGGGGCGACGGCTGCATCCGGGATGCGGCTGGTGACGAGGCAGATGCCCGATACGTTCGCAAAGACGGCCGATGATCCCGACAAGGCTGTGCGTTTTGGAGTTATTGCCGGCTCGTGCCACGCTGGAAGTAAGCGAGCACACGCTGTTCGGGCCGGGTCTGTGAGACTTTAGCCGGTGGTGCTCCGTGATGGATGACGGGCGATACATCATGCGGCCTGCTCCCTCGGTGGCGCGCGCGACATCGGTATCTGCCCGCGCCGGAAGATCTCGATGATACGCATGGGTCCGCCGCAGCAGGGGCATGGCTCGCGCAGGGTGAGCGAAGCCTCGGCCTGCGGCTCCGGCACGGTGACCTGTTCAGGCTGCTGAACGCAGAGCAAGGCGCGGATCTTGGTGATGTTGGTCTTGCGGGTCGAACTGGCCAGCAGGCCGTAATGCCGGATGCGGTGGAAGCTGTCAGGCAGGACATGGATCAGGAACCTGCGGATGAACTCGGACGTGGCCAGCCGCATGACCTTTTGCCGGTCGCCGCACCTGATCCTGTAATCCTTCCAGCGGAACGCCACCGTTTCGGCGTCGGCGCTGATCAGGCGATGGTTCGAGATCGCCACACGGTGGGTGTATCGGCTCAGGTAGGCCAGCACCGCTTGCGGGCCGCCGAAGGGCGGCTTGGCGTAGACCACCCATTCAGATTTACGGAACGGCGCAAGCCAGGAGGCGAAGGCATCCTCCTTGGTCAGCCGTTCGAGATCACCGTAGAAGGCCAGTTCCCCGGCGCGGTGTAGGGCCATCAGCCCTTCGAGGAACAGGCGACGGAACAGTCGCGACAATATCCGCACATGCAGGAAGAACCCGGGGCGGCAAGCCACCCACTGGGTGCCGTCCGGTGACAGGCCACCGCCCGGAACAATCATGTGGATGTGGGGATGGTGCGTCAGCGCCGAGCCCCAGGTGTGGAGCACGCTGGTGAGGCCCACCCGCGCGCCCATACGTTTGGGATCGGCCGCGATCATCATCACCGTTTCCGCCGAAGCCTTGAACAACAGCCCATACACTGCCCTCTTGTTCCAGAAGGCGATCTGCGCGATCTCCGCCGGCAGGGTAAAGACCACGTGGAAATACTCCACGGGCAACAGATCCTCGGCGCGCGCCGCCATCCAGTCGCGCGCCGCCGGTCCCTGACACTTGGGGCAATGGCGGTTCTTGCAGCTATTGTAGGCGAGATGGTGGTGGCCGCACTTGGCACAGCCCGCCACATGCCCGCCGAGCGCTTCGGTCCGGCAGGCTTCAATCGCCGACATCACCTTGAGCTGGGCCAGGCTGACATGCCCCGCATTGGCCCGCCGCCACGCAGGACCATGGGCACGGAAGATGTCAGCGATCTCCAGCTTGGGCCGGGGCACGCGCCCCAGGTGCTATTCCAGCCCTCGTCGCAGGGT